>CAZKJA010000184.1:0-7646 GCA_964552925.1 uncultured Treponemataceae bacterium | reverse complement strand
CCGGTCCGATGACCAGGCGCGTGCGGGACGCCGCGATGATGATGGCCGTAATCACGAAGCCCGACGAGCGGGACTACATGAGCCTCCCGCCTTCCCGCATACCATGGATGAAACTCGATGGCTTCGATCCCAGGGGCATGCGGATAGCCTACCTGCCGACTGCGGGCTGCGGCCTGCCCGTCGATCCGGCGACCGCCCAGGCGATAAAATCCGCGGCGCGCGCTTTCGAAGACGCGGGCGCGCGCGTCGAGGAGATACAGCCGTTCTTCAGCGCCGAAATGCTCGCCGACCTCGACCTTTTCTGGCGCGTGCGCGCCTGGGTCGACTTCCGGAAGATGGATGCGGCAAAGCAGCGCCTGGTGCTGCCGTTCATAAGGACCTGGCTCGAAGGCGGCCGCGACGTCGACGGGGCGACCCTGATGCGTTGCGTGAACCGACAATTGGAGGTGCGCAAGGTGACGCAGGCGGCGACCGCGAGGTACCGTTTCACGCTGTCGCCGGTATCGCCGGTGCCTACGTTCCCGGCACAGTGGCCGATGCCGAGCAACGATGTCGACAGGCCCATGGACCATATCGCATTCACAGTGCCTTACAACATGTCCGGTCAGCCGGCTTCGTCGGTCAACGCGGGTTTCGGCCCCGACGGCAAGGCGATAGGCTTGCAGATAGCCGGCCGGCGATGGGCGGACCTCGACGTGCTCCGGGCGACGGCCTGGTACGAAAAGGCCAGGCCGCCGGCCGCGAAACCAGACTGGAGCATCCCTTCGAAGGGGCTCCGGGATTGAACGGTCGAGCGGCGGATCCTCCGACGCGAAACCTACAATACCGCTTGACTTTAATTAACGGCGTAGTAAAGTGTAGCACCTGATTCCTAAATGGCGGTATGGTTCGGTCATTTCGGCCGCAACCTATTAAATCAAGCATTGATTTTATGGTATCAACTCTATGCATGGGGGCTGTTTTTTATGAAGATTGCGATTATAGGTTCCGGGGCGATGGGTTCGCTCTTTGGCGGGAAGCTGTCGCTCGCGGGTCACGACGTGGTCCTGTACGACATCTTTCGCGCGCACGTTGACACGATCAACGCCAAAGGGCTGTCGATAGAGGACGTGGCGACCGGCGAGACGACGATTGCGCACCCCAAGGCCAGCGAAGACCCGGCCGCGGTCAAGGGCGCCGACGTGTTCATAGTATTCGTGAAGTCGACGGCCACGGAGAAGGCGGCCGCGCAGTTCAAGGCGTTCGCCGCGCCGCACACGATCGCGATCACCTTGCAGAACGGCCTCGGGAACGAGGGTATTCTTCGAAAGCACTTCGGCGACCATGGCACCGCTGCCGGCGTGACGTCCCAGGGGGCTACATTCCTCGAGCCGGGCAAGATACGGCACGCTGGCAAGGGGCCGACGCATCTGGGGATGGCCGACGGCGACAACAGCCGCCTCGAGCCGCTGATAGCCGCCTTGGGTTCGGCCGGTTTCGAGGCGCACGTCTCGGCTGATGTCACAAGCATGATCTGGTCGAAACTTATAGTCAATGTCGGCATAAACGCGTTGACGGCTCTTACCGGGCTGCCCAACGGAGCCTTGGGCGATTACGAGGAACTGCGCGCGATAATGGCCGACGTCGTCGCGGAGACGCAGCTCGTCGCCTCGGCAAAGGGCGTCAAGATGACGCACGCCGATCCGCTCGCGACCGTCCTCGATGTCTGCAAGAAGACCGCTGCCAACAAGTCGTCGATGCTCCAGGACATCCTGAACAAGCGCGAGACCGAGATAGACTTCATCAACGGCGCCATCGTCCGCGAGGCGGCCGCCCTGGGTATCGAGGCGCCGGTCAACCTGACTTTGTCCAGGCTCGTGAAGACCCTGGACAGGATTAACCTCGCAGGCGTCGCGCCTGGCGGTGTCGCGCCTGGAGGTGCGGCCAAATGATCGATGCGCGGGAACAGAAGCTCATAGACGCGGTCGACCGGCAGGAACTTATAGAACTCACGCAGGCGCTCGTCCGCATCGACTCGGTTATACGCCCCGAGAGCGGCGGTACCGAGCAAAACGTCGTCAAATACATCGCCGCTTGGGTAAAGCGCGAGCTCGGCGTCGATCCCCTGGTTGAGGAAGTCGTCCCCGGCAGGGAAAACATCATAGTCACGATCGACTCGGGCAAGAAGGGTCCGTGTCTTATGATAGAGGGGCACACCGATGTCGTAAGCGAGGGCGACCGTGGAGCCTGGACCAAGGATCCCTTCGGCGGCGAAATAATCGACGGCAAGCTGTACGGCCGGGGCTCGTGCGACATGAAAGCCGGACTCGCCATCGCCTTGCTCACCGCCAAGGCCTTCAAGAAATCGGGCGCGCCTTTCCGCGGCAAGCTCAGGCTCGGCATCATCTGCGACGAGGAAGGCATGATGCTCGGCATCAAACACTACATCAAGGCGGGACACGCCGACGATGTGGACGCCTGCCTCGTGCCCGAACCCGAGGAGAACAACCTCTGCCTGAGCATGAAAGGCGCGATCCGCGCCATCGTCCGCGTGCACGGCAAGATGGCTCACGGCGCGATGCCCCTGACAGGCATCAACCCCAACACGCGGCTCGCCAGGATCATCATCGCCTTCGAGGAATTCGAGAGCTCGGAGAAGAAACGCTGCGGCAAGGATCCCTACCTGGGACTGCCCTCGGTCACCTTCACCGTGCTACGATCGCCGCCGGAAGGGGTCCCGGCCCAGCTCAACGTGATGCCGTCCGAGGCGGTAGGCTACGTCGACGTGCGCACGACCCTCGCGCAGAACCACGACAAGGTCCGGGAAGACTTGATGGCCATTCTCGACAGGCTGGCGGGCGAGGATGGGGATTTCGATGCGGACATCGAGTTTATCGAGGACAGGCCGGTGGTCGGCATAAGCCGGGAGGAGCCGATAGCGGCTATCTCGGCGCGGGCCCTGCGCGACGTTACCGGCAGGGAGCCGATCTGGAACGGCGTTCCAGGCGCGACCGACGGCACGTTCCTCTCCGCATGGAAGGGGGTACCGTGCCTCGTAAACGGTCCGGGACCGCGCCACATGCCGCACCAGACCGACGAATACGTCGGGGTGGATGAATTGTACGAATGCGCGAAAATTTACGCGCTGGCTTCGGGGCGGTATCTCGCCCTGGAAGTTTGATATCGACAGGAGACGGAAACTAGCATGCTTAGCGTAACAGGCTTATGTAAGTCGTTCGGCGCGCTCAAGGCCCTGAATAATGTCGACCTGGAAGTCAAGGAAGGCACTATCCACGGCATCATCGGACCGAACGGCTCGGGAAAGACGACGCTTTTCAATTGCGTCACCGGGATGTTGACCCCCAACGCGGGCAGCATCGTGTTCAAAGGCGAAGACCTGACGAAGCTCCGCGCCGACCAGATATCGAACAAGGGCGTGCGGCGGACATTCCAGGCGGGCAAACTCGTCAACAGCTTCACAGTGCTGGAGAACGTGATGTCCGGCGTACAGGATCCTATGGGTCCCGCCATGGTCGACACGTTTCTCCGCCTGCCCTTCGTCCACTCGAAGCGCGAGCGGCAGATACGGGAAAAGGCGAGGGCGATCATCGCGATGACCGGGATGGAGGCTTCCGAAAACCGCTGGGCCACCGACCTGGTATGGACCGAGCGCCAGTTGGTCCAGATCGCCAGGGCGATCGTCAGCGAACCCAAACTGCTCCTTATGGACGAGCCGGCTTCCGGCATGGGCATGAAGGAGATCGACAAGGTGGACGAGATAATCCGCCATATCCGCGACTTGGGCATCACGGTTGTGGTAGTCAGCCACGATGTCAAGATGCTCATGAACCTGTCGGACCGCGTGACAGTGCTCAACTTCGGGGAAAAGATCGCAGAAGGCACTCCTTCCGAGGTGCAGACAAACCCCCGCGTACTGGAGGCCTACCTTGGCACAGAATGAGACTCCCGCCGCGCAGCCGATCCTCTCGGTACGCGATGTATCGATATCCTACGGCCAGATAAAAGCCGTGAAAAACGTGAGCCTCGAGGTGTTCCCCGGCGAGATCGTCGTCCTCATCGGAGCCAACGGCGCCGGCAAGACGTCGCTTTTATCCTCGATACTCGGCATCAACAAGCTTGGCGGAGGCACAATCACCTTCGAAGGCAAGCGTATAGACGGCAAGAGCGCCGACGCGAATGTCCGCTCCGGCCTGTGCCTGGTTCCCGAAGGCCGCGGCGTGTTCGCCTCGATGAGCGTCCTCGACAACCTGCTGATCGGCGCCCACCACAACATGCGCAACCGCGCCAAGAACCTCGAGCGCGTGTACGGTTGGTTCCCGATCCTCAAGCAGCGCAAGGACCAGGTCGCCAAGACCCTGTCGGGCGGAGAACGCCAGATGCTCGCCATCGGCCGCGCCTTGATGTCCGCCCCCCGTCTTATCCTGGTGGACGAGCCGTCGATAGGCCTGGCGCCGATAGTCGTCAACGACATATTCAATATCCTCAAGATGTTGAACAAGGAAGGCTATACCATCCTGTTGTCGGAGCAGAACGCCTACAAGGCGCTCAAATGCGCCACCCGGGGGTTCGTGATGGAGACCGGATCGGTGATCCTCTCCGGCAGCGCCAACAGCCTACTCAATGATCCCGGCGTAAAAGCCGCCTATCTGGGAGCGTGAACAATGCAGGTATTCATAGCGCAAGTCATCAACGGCCTCTCGCTCGGCAGCATTTACGTGCTTCTGGTAACCGGCTTCAACCTCCTCTTGCTCGTGGCGATGATAATCCACTTCTCGTATCCGCAGGTCGTCGTATTCTCGATGTATATAACCTGGATAACGCTCAACGCGACAGGGAACAACCTGTTCCTGGGAATACTCGCTGGCGTCGCCTCGTCGGTGGCCCTCAACGTGTTCACCGCGCCGCTGTTCATGCAGGTGATGAAGAAGCGCGATGACGTAGACATCAACGCGACGATGGTCTTGTCGATGGCTATCGGCATGATAATCACGGACGTCTTGTCGCACACCTTCAACAAGGGCCTTCCGATTGCGTTCCCGGAGAATATCGCGGTGAGCAAGCCGATAATCCAGATCGGCCTCATCAGCGTGATGTCCGGGCAACTGTGGTCGCTGGGCGTCGGCATCGTAGCCGTATCCGGGTTCTTCTACCTGCTGTACAAGACCCGTCCCGGCCGCGCCTTCCGGGCGATAGCCGAGGATCCGAACGGCGCCAGGCTGGCAGGCATTCCGATCGTATCGACGGCCTTCCAGAGCTACGCGCTCTCCGGAGTGCTCGGCGGCCTCATCGCCGTGCTGCTGGCAATGCTCCTCGGATCCGCTTCGCCGGGCCTCGGAGAGCATATCGCGCACAAGGTCCTCGCCGTATCGATAGTCGCCGGGCTGGGAAACCTCGTAGGCGGGCTCATCGTCGGGCTCGCGCTCGGCATACTCGAGGCTGTCGTGCAGGGCTACGTCTCCGGAACCTGGTCAAACGCCATCGCCTTCGTGGTGATGCTCGTCGTCATCCTCGTCAAGCCCAAGGGGCTTTTCGGTATCAAGGTCTAAGGGGGACTATCGTGCCGCTACCCGTATACTACTACCTGTCGATAACGGCGATAAACATACTTATGAGCTGGGCGCTCTACCTCCCGTACAGGGTAGCCCACCTCCACTTCATAACGATCGCCAACATGACGATATCAGGCTATCTTGCCGGATTCCTTGTGCTCAACCTGCACATGCCCTTCGGGTACGCTTTGGCGATCGGGTTCGCCGTTGGCGGGCTCACCGGCTTCATCGTCGCGCAGTTCATAGGCGACGCGCCGACCTTCGCCGTCGTCATCGTAGGTTTCACCTTCATCTTCATCATACGCACCGTCGTCGAGAACATGGGCATCATCGGCGGGACGATGGGCATGTTCGGCTTGCCGAACATAGGCGGCAAGCCGGCGGTGCACCGCGCGAGCATCATCACGATACTCTACGCGATGGTCGTCGTCGTCGGCTTCCTCATCCATCGTTTCGACCATTCCAGGATCGGCCGTGGCGCGTCCGCCGTATTCGTCGACAAGGAACTGGCCGCTTCGCTCGGCGTCGATATAAAGAAGCTCGGGGTCCTGCTCCAGACCTTCAGCTGCACCATAGCCGGCGGCGCCGGGGTCCTGTACGGCTTCATCTATAAAAGCTTCCACCTTGACTTCTTTACCTTCGCCCTCGTGGGGATATTCATGACGGTGATTTTCGTGGGAGGATACGCTACCCAGTGGGGATCCTTGATCGTCGCGCCTATCCTGTACGGCGTGCCGCTGTTCTTCCCCCCCGAGGTTCAGTCATGGCGGATTGTCATTTATGGTGTTATACTGATCGTGATCCTCGTGCTCAAGCCGGAAGGTTTCATCACGAGGAAGTTCGTGCACAACATAGAAACTTGGCTTTCGGGCAACCGTAAGTAGAGTTATAGATCCAGAGAGAAGGAGAACTTATGAAGAGATTGAGCGCCATCTTCGTGTTCCTGCTCGTCGTCGCGAGCCTCGGCTTCGGCCAAGCCAAAGCCAAGGTAGTCGTGACGGAATGGGAAGTACCGTTCCTCAACAGCCTCACCGGTCCCATCGCCGCAATCGGCGAGTTCCTGCAGTGGGGCGCCGAGTATGCGGCCAAGGAAATCAACGCCGCCGGCGGCATCGCCGGCAAGCCCGTCAAGGTGATCGGCGTCGATACCGCCCTCGATCCCCAGAAGGGTTCCGTGGAAATGGCCCGCATCGTCGAGAAGGGTCTCGTCGCTATGGGTCCCGTCCCCGAGCCCGTGATCATGGCCGCGATGCCTATCGCCGTCGAAGCCGGCATGGTTTCGATCACCGCCACGACCTCCTATGAGTACGCGTCGAAATTCTTCCCCTGGACCGTATCGTGGTTCCCCCCGACACTCGACAGGCTCCCGCCGCTCGTCGTCGCGTGGGCCAATCATGTCAAGGGCATGAGCAGCGTCGTGCAGTTCATCGAGCCGTACGGCCCGTGGCCAGGAATGGCCGGAGCTCACAGCATCGCCCTCAAGTCCATCAAGATCAAGGAAGCCAAAGCAGTCGACGTCCCGAGCGACTCGGTGACCTTCGGCCCGCTCGTCGTCAAGGCGCTCGAGCAGAAGCCCGACGGCGTCATCCTCGTGACCAACGCCGAAAAAGCGGCCAAGATCATAAAGGAACTGAAGAGCCGCGGTTGGAAGGACATGAGCAAGATCCTCGTATTCTCCAGCGCCGACGACGCCCAGCTCTACGCGACCGGCGGAAGCGACATCAACGGCGTAATGGTATACAACTACCTGAACCTTGAGATCTCGAACCCCCGCTGGGACAAATTCAAGAAGGAATTCGCCGCGGCCCACAACGGCAATCCGCCCTTCAGCCTTTCGCCCAACTACTACGACGCCCTGTACCTGATCAAGGACGCGATCGAGAAGACAGGCGTCACCGGCGATCCGAAAAAACTCAAGGAAGAGCGCAAGCTCATCTCCGACTACATCGCCAACGCGAAGAAGTTCAAGGGATTGCTTTTCGACTGGGACATGAAGGACGGCGTTCCGACGAACAAGCCGACCTACATCTTCCAGATCACGGACGGCAAGAAGAAACTTATTAAAGAAGTCCGCTGATTTTTTTGAATCCGGGAAAG
>CAZKJA010000183.1:0-7664 GCA_964552925.1 uncultured Treponemataceae bacterium | reverse complement strand
TACGAGATTGCGGTCATGTATCTCGGCCAGATCATAGAGAAGTGCGCGGCGGATGAACTTTTCGTACGACCGCTGCATCCGTATACGCAGGCCCTGCTCTCGGCGATTCCCAGCCCGGATATCTTCAACACGCAGGAGCGAATCATCCTGCAGGGTGAGCTTTCATCGCCGGTCAACCCGCCGCCTGGATGCCGTTTCGCTCCGCGTTGCATCCACGCGCGGGAGGAATGCAGGCAGCCGCAATCATTGGTCGAAACAGCTCCGGGACACTTCGTGTCCTGCAATAGAGTCACGTCAGGAAATTAGGAATTCCAAGGAGGAAGATCATGAAGACAAGAAAACGCTGGATCTTGGTAGCCATCGGCGCGGTCGCGCTCACGGCTATCGCGTGGGGCGCCCCGAAGAGCGCCAAGGATACGCTCGTCCTGGCGAACAGGGACGACGTGGGGACGCTCGCTCCGTACCAGGATACATCGACGCAGGGTTCGCGCGTCCGCATGCAGGTGTTCGAGCCCCTGTTTATGCTCAAGAACGACGGATCCTTCGAGCCGGTACTGGCCAAGACCTGGGAGTGGAAGGATCCTACCCACTTCGTGCTCCACCTGCGCGAAGGCGTGAAGTTCCACAACGGCAAGCCTTTCACGGCGGACGATGTCCTCTTCTCGCTCCAGTACGCCAAGAAAGGCAAGATCGCCAACAAGTACGCGCTGCTCGACCTGGCAAGCTGCAAGGCCGTCGATGCGCTTACGGTCGAACTTGTATACACCAAGCCCGATGGCCTGGCGATGACCTACCTCGGCGGAACCGCCGGCCTGATCCTCGACAAGGAAACATCCGAGGCCAACCCGGACTCCCTGCCGACGACCCCGATCGGTACCGGACCGTACAAGTTCGTGAGGTGGGTGACCGGTGACAGCGTCACACTCGTGAGGAACGACGCATACTGGGGGCCGAACAAGGCTATCATCAAGAACCTGATATTCCGCAACGTTGCCGAGATTACGCAGCGGACTATCGAGTTGCAGACTGGCGGCGTCGATTTCGTGTTCGACCTGGCCGCAAGCGCCGAATCGACGATCCGGAACGACAAGAAGTTCGCGATCTTCACCGAGCCCAGCCTGCTGATCAACAGCCTGTACCCGAATGTGTCCCCGGGCAAGCCCCTGGCCAACGAGGACCTCCGCAAGGCAGTCGCATGCGCGATAAACGCCGCCGACATCGTCAAAGGCGCGTACGACGGCAACGGCAAGCCCCCGGCCGGCGTCGTCAGCCGTGCCGCTCCCGGGTTCAACCCGAGCCTCGCCGGCAAGAATTTCTGGCCGTTCAACCTCGACAAGGCCAAGGAGTACTTCGCGAAATCCGGCGTCGCCAAGGGCACGACGCTCGAGGTGATCATCGACGGCAACGCGTTCCGTATCGCGACGAGCGAGATCATCAAGAACCAATTGGCCAAGATCGGGCTCAACCTCAACATCCGGCAATATGATTTCGGCACCGCGCTCAGCCTCGCGATGAACCCGGCCGAGAAATGGGATATATACATGCTCGGCAGCGGAGAAGCCTCGGCGGTAGCTCAGCTGTCATGGTTCACCGGCGGCATCAAGTTCGTCACGTACCCGAACAGCGATCCCGGGTTCAAGGCGATGGTCGAGAAGCTCATGTCGACCACCGACGTGGCCCAGCAGAAGACCCAGAGCTACGCGATCCAGGAATATATCGACGCGCACGTCCCGATCATCCCCGTCCAGGAGGACAGGGTGCTCTATGCCCACTCGGCCAAGCTGAAAGGCGTTGGCACGAGCGTGATCGGCGGCATGGTGCTGATGTGCAAGGACCTGTACTTCGAATAGTCGACAACGATTCTTGATCACGAAATCCAGCCCCATGGCTCGCGAGCCATGGGGCTTTCAACGAGGACTACCCGATGAAACCGTATACCGTCACGCAGTTGAACCCTGATACGTACATGATCGCCGAGGTGTACCATCAGCCCGCGGCGCTGCCGATGTACCTGGTCGTCGGGACCCGCCGCGCCGCGCCGCGCTGATCGATACCGGGATGGGGATCGGCGACCTCCGGGGCACCGTGTCGGAACTGACAAATCTCCCTGTCACCGTGTACAACACGCACGCCCACCTCGACCACATGAACAAGGCCGCGTTCTGCGGCGATTCCGTCAATCCGCGGGTCGGGATACGACTTTCACTGACGAGGTATGCGAATGCGCTTGACCGAATGCTTGCGTCGACGGATGAAATCGAACGGTACTATACGGGACACCGTTTGTTCCCGTTCTGCAGGCAGGACGTGCAGGATCTCCGGGCATGCGCGCGGGAGATTATCGACGGCGCGCCCGGCGAGCCGTATCCCGCGATCTTTTCCCGGAAAGGCCCGTCCTGGGCATGGATCCACTGGCACAACGGGAAGCGGATAGTCTTCGACAAGGCGAAGATCCAATAAGGGAACTCGGCTTGCTTCACCCCCCGCCGATCGCCGGGAATAGCTGGATGTCGTCGCCGTCGGAAAGGATCGCCTCGAGCTTACCGCGCGCAGCGTTGATCATCACGATGGCGACCTCGTTCTCCGGCACGCCGATGGGGACGAGCGCCTCACGCAGGCTGACACCCGTTGCCAGATCAAGCTCGAAGCACGGATCATCCCGCCTCTTGCGCAGCGAGGCGTACAACCTCACGTGTACTGAAATTCCCATGGCAATACTATACACTATGCGGCTAATCTGTTTACATACTGGATCGATGGACGTGCGTGTCGGCGGGAGGACTGCGTATGGATTGTGAACGCGTCGCGGTGATTCACGGACCCAACCTGAATATGTTGGGTAGACGCGAGATCGGCATCTACGGCGGGAAGACGCTCGAGCAGATCAATGGGGAAATCGCCGCCGAGGCAAAACGGCTCAACGTCGCGGTCGACTTCTACCAGGCCAATTCCGAAGGCGCACTCGTCGACCATATCCACGCCTGCCTTGGGCGTGTCGACGGGATCGTTATAAACGCCGGGGCGTATACCCATTATTCCGTAGCCCTCCGCGACGCGATCGGCGCGGTCAAGCTTCCTGTCATAGAAGTCCATATCTCGAACATTTACAAACGCGAGGCCTTCAGGCACGTTTCGCTGATAGCGCCGGTGTGCGTAGGTCAGATCTGCGGCTTCGGTTCCCACAGTTACGTCCTCGGGCTCCGCGCCCTTATGGACAAGGTCACCGACCCATGGCTCGCCTGAGCGCCGGCCGTTCTGGAGTGGAGGAGCGATGAACAAGAAATTCCTGGTGATTTCCGGTCCCAACCTGAACCTCCTGGGGACGCGGAAGGTCTCGATATACAAGGACGGCTCGCTCGAGGACATACATGCGGGTTTGCAGAAAAGGGCAACCGAACTCGATGTTCAAGTCGACTGCAGGCAGTTCAACGGGGAAGGCGACATCATCGACTGCCTGCAGAGCGCTCCCGATGGATACGCGGGGGTCATCATCAACCCGGGAGCCCTGGCCCACTACAGCTATGCCTTGCGGAGCGCTATCGGCGCCATGCTCGTACCTTGCGTCGAGGTGTTCATATCGAATGTCCACGCCCGCGAGGAGTTCCGGCACAAGTCAGTGATCGCCGCGGTATGCGTCGGAGTGATCGGCGGTTTCGGCAAGAAGAGTTACATCCTGGCCCTCGAGGCATTGGTCAATCTTTTGAATACCTGAGGGAGACAGCCATGAATATCCGATGGACACTTCGCATGAAGTCGCTCTCTGGTCTGGAAGCTGTTGCAAGGGATGGCTTCGGGATTGTCCAGTTGCCTATCGACGCTATAATGGCTCTGGACGGCACGACCTTCGAACGCGGGCAGGCTGGTTTTAAGGCTTCGGGACTTTCGTTCGAGGTTTTCGAGTCGCCCTTGCCCAAGGATGTCCAGGTGACCGAGCCGGGCTTCAATATCTACCACTGGACCGAATACCTGGGCCAGGCTTTGAGCAGGCTCTCCTCGCTTGGTTGCAAGACTCTGGTATGGGGTGAAGGCAAGGCCAGGCTCCTGCCTGTGGAAGGCGAGATGGCTACCTCGAAGGAACGCTTCTACCAATTCATGTTCCTGCTCTGCGACAGCGCCGCCAAATACGGCATCACCGTAGGCATTCAGCCTCTTGGCAGCAAGCGGACCAATTTTCTCAATTCGATGGCCGAGACGGCGGACAGCATCGCGATGGTAGGCAAGCCGAACCTGGGGATGGCCGTGAGTTTGCGCGACCTGGTTGAGATGCAGGCGGCGATGGAGGAACTGGTGCGGTACAAGACTCTGGTACGGCACCTGCAGCTTGAGAATCCGACGGTTCCAGGCGCGCTGGTGCCTCCGATGCCCAGTGATGCCTACGACTATACACCGTTTTTCAAGGCGCTCCGGGCGATGGACTATGCTGGCACCCTTTCGCTGGCTCCGGGTTCAAACGCACAGACGCTGAAGTTTTGCAAGAACCTACAGGAGTCAACATGAGCGTATTCATGGCCGTCGAGGATCTGGAGGGAGAACCCCTGATCGACGTGTTCGAGATCGAGAAGATATATAGGAAGTTTTCCGCTATGCCTGGTTCCTGCCTGCGCTTCGTGGGCGAGACCGCCGACGCGTCGTTCAACGCGCTGCAAGGCCCCGAGCTGGTCGCCGAGCTGGAGGCGGTTCAGCCCGCCGGGCTCGACGCCGTGGAGCGGAGGGAGCTGGAAAAGGTCCTGGGCGTCTGCAGGAAGCACGCGGGCAAGAAAAACGAGTACATAAAATTCTACGGCGAGGCGAAGTCGGAGGAATGAGCGAACCGAACCGGTTCTGCTTCCGTGGCGGGGAGATCCTCGTCCGCGCCACCGCATGGTCCGGCGGCCAGGGTGCCGCCGGCGCCGCTTCGGGCGGGAATCCGGCTGACGTGCCAGTCATCGGCGCCGCCAGCGACCTGGATTCGGCGAGCGCTCCGCTGACAGGCGCCGCCGACCGGCTTGTGTTCCGGAACGACGGTACTGTCGCGGAACTGTACGCGGCCGAGTTGCCAGCGCCCGACGGCTGGACGTGGCTCCCGTTCCGCGGCGTCATAGGCGCCTTGCCGGAATTGGAGTGGCGCGCCGCCGCGCGGGCCTTGGCCCACGTAAACTGGAGGACGACGACCCGGTTCTGCGGAAAGTGCGGCGCGCCGAACGGGGACAAGGCGGACGAGTTGGCAAGGCTGTGCCCCGCCTGCGGCTCGCTCTCGTTCCCGCGTATCTCGCCGGCCGTGCTTGCCGTTGTAAGGAAAGGCGACCGCCTGCTCCTGGCGCGCAATGCCGCGAACAAGACAGGCGTCTGGAGCCTCCTGGCCGGGTTCGTCGAGCCCGGCGAGACACTCGAGGGCTGCGTCCGGCGCGAGGTGCTCGAGGAAGTCCGCGTCGATGTCGAGCCGCACGCGTACCTCGGCTCCCAGCCGTGGCCGTTTCCCGACCAGCTGATGTTCGGCATGGCGGCGGAGTGGCGCTCCGGGGAGCTTGCGCCCGATGGCGTCGAGATCGCCGAGGCTGGCTGGTTCGGTCCGGACGACCATCCGCCCATCCCGATGTACGGCAGCCTGTCGCGGCGCTTGATCGACGCGGCGTTCGCGGAAATCAGCCGGGGAGGTACTCGGCGTTGACGTGCCGCAGCGACTCGAGGATGTTCCGCTTGGCATCCGAGCTGCCGCCGGTCAGCGCCTCGATCCTCTCCCTCGTGTGCTTCCGCGCGGAGTGGTCGTTGTAGCCGCAGGTGCAGGTCGACGACAGAATTCCCAAGGCGCCCGCCAGCTCGACTATCTGCTTCTCCTCGACCAGGTACAGCGGCCTGATCACGCGGAGCGGGTACTTGCGGTAGTGGACGACCGGCGGCATTGTCGACAGTTCGCCCTTGCGCATCATGTTCATGAACAGCGTTTCGAGGACGTCGTCGAGGTGGTGGCCGAGGGCGAGCGCGGTAAAGCCTTCCGCCATCGCGTAGCGAATCAGCTCGGTTCTCCGCTGCGTGCTGCACCAGTAGCAGTTCATCTTCCGACCGGGCTTGAGCCTGCCTTCGACGGCTACGTCCTTGATTACGAGCGGTACCCCCCAGTCGGCGTATTCCGCTGCCAGGCGATCGGTCAGCGTATCCGGCGTGAAGTCGTTGCGCAGGTGCAGCCCGACGAGTTCCGCGTCGAGCCTTCCCTGCCGTTTTTTAAGCGCCAGGTCGCGCGCGAGGATCGCCGAGTCCTTGCCGCCGGAAGCGCCCATAAGGATCCTCTCGCCCGGCCGTACCATATCCCAGGTCTTGAGCGCCTTGACGACCAGGCCGTCGACTGCTTGTCCTATCGTTCGCGTCACGCTTCGTTGTACTCCGTTTGGCGTTGCTTTCGCAAGCTCGCCCGGGTTAAGGCCCGCCATGCGAATAAAAAGGCTTGATTTATATTTCAAGCCGCGCTACTATCATGATGATATCAATATGATATCATGTTGCCGTTACTGCAAGAAGGAGATTGAATATGAATACGAACCTTGAAAAGCTGCCTGATTCCACGATCGATGCCGAGAGAACTCCCTGGCACATCGGCGGAATGACAGCGCTGATCCTCGACATAATCCTTATGCTCGGGTCCGCGGGCCTGGTCGTCATGGGCGGCCTCATGGTCGACGGCGGCGGGGGTTTGGTCATGGGCATCGTGTGGCTCGTCATAGGCTCGTTGTACCTCTGCCTGGTCGGCCCGATCATGTTCGCGGGGCTCAAGGTGCTCAAGCCTAACGAGGCCCTCGTTTTCACCCTGTTCGGCAAGTATCACGGTTGCCTGGCCAAGGCGGGTTTCTACTTCGTCAATCCGTTCGTTGCGGCGGTCAACCCGCTCGCCGGCAGATCGTCGGCCGCTGGCGGGACTCCCGAGAAAGCCGCCGGGGGTTTGAGGGCTTCCTCGGGTAGTACCTCGATCCAGACAGTAAGCAAGGCGATCTCGCTCAAGGCGACGACGCTTAACAACGACCAGCAGAAGATAAACGACTCGCTCGGTAACCCCATCATCATCGGCATCGTAGTGATATGGAAGGTGGTAAACGCGACAAAGGCCGTGTTCAACGTCGACAACTACGCCGAGTACCTGTCGATACAGTGCGACTCCTCGCTCCGGAACATAGTGCGGCTCTATCCCTACGATTCGAGCGATGACGAGACTTCGCTGCGCGGCAGCAGCCAGGAAGTGGCCCAGCGGCTCAAGGACGAGATCCAGCTCAAAGTCGGGGTCGCCGGCATCGAGATCCTCGAGGCGCGCATCACCCACCTGTCGTACGCTCCGGAAATCGCCGCCGCCATGCTCCAGCGGCAGCAGGCTTCCGCGATAATCGCGGCCAGGCAGATGATAGTCGAAGGCGCCGTCGGCATGGTTGAGCTCGCGTTGGCCAAGCTGAGCGCCAACAAGATCGTCGAACTGGATGAAGAGCGCAAGGCGGCGATGGTGAGCAACCTGCTGGTCGTGCTGTGCTCGAACAAGGACGCGTCTCCGGTTATCAACTCCGGATCGATATACTGACGGGCGGGCTGAATCGGATGGAAGGCGACAAGGACAAGAAGCAGCTTTTGCTGAGGCTATCGCCCGCGTTGTGGCGGGAACTTGCCGCCTGGTCCGAGGACGAGTTCCGCTCGATAAACGGACAGATCGA
>CAZKJA010000182.1:0-7675 GCA_964552925.1 uncultured Treponemataceae bacterium | reverse complement strand
TTTGTATGCCGAGGAGACCGCGCGCAAGCGACGCCGCGATCGCCTCGAGATACGCGAAAGACTAGGCTTCGGCGATCAGGAGAGTGCGTGCGTCCAACTTGATGTTCAGGTCCTCCGGGTTCATCCGTGCATGGTCCTTGACGACCACGAAATGGATATACTCTGATTTTGGTTCAAGGATGATGAGGACCGCGATGTCCTTGAGGAAGTCGCGGAGTATCATCGGGATATTCTTCTTGTCCAGAAGGGGTTCCTCGCCGCTCAGGGTGCAGGAATACCAGAACTCCAGGTGCATTTCCTCGGCAAAGGCGCGGACCGCAGCGAAATGTGCGGCATCGGCCCGCGCGAAGTCGAAACCGTCGGTTATGACGGAGTCGGCAGCGAAGCCGCCATCGACTATCATCGCCCGCAGGGACTTGAGTATCTGTTCGGTGCTCACGCCCTCCTGGTTGAAGTTCATGATGACCCGGTTCTTTATGAGCTCGTCATGTATGAGCTAGTAATCCTCCAGGTTCTTCCGCTTGGCGACTTCAATAAAAATATTTTCATACCAGGAAATGACATAACTCGTGTGGGTGGTGAAAGAAACATGGATTATCTTCTTTCCCTGCATGAGTTTGTCCAGGGCCAGCTGGACCAGTACGCTCGTCTTGCCGATACCCTTCCGGCTCGCGATAACGCCGATATTGCCAGCCTTCAGACCGCCCGTTCGAGGCCGCGGCCGGGGCTCTTCTTGATCAGCTCCTCTTTCAGCATAGGAACTCCTTATTGTTGGTGTTGAGTTGATTTTTGGAGGTGATTGCCGTGCTTGCGGCCGCGACGAGCCGAGCCATCGATATCACACATCCGAGTATATTGCCGATCCCGTTAAAACGCAAACGGACCAGATACATTTCCAGTCCGCCCGCGGGAACGATCGTTACCTGCCCTGTTCTTTCCTGCGCTTCTCCTCGTACTCCTTGCGAAGCTGATCGGAAACGCTCGTCGGAACCTTGCCGTACTTGAGGAACTCCATCGAGAATTCCGCCTTGCCTTGCGACATCGACCGTAGAACGGTGGAATAGCCGAACATCTCGGAGAGCGGCACTTCGGCTTCGACCCGGCAGAACGACGCTTCCTCGGTGCTCGCGGTTATCAACCCGCGCCGTTGGTTCACGGAAGCGTAGATGTTGCCCTGGAACTCGGACGGGCCTTCGGCTACCACTTTCATGATCGGCTCGAGTATCACCGGCTTGGCTTTTTCGTACACCTCGCGGAACGCGCCGATCGAGGCCAGCTGGAACGCGATGTCGGACGAGTCCACCGGATGGCTCGCTCCGTCGTTGACGACGCAGCGGATATTGACAACGGGGAACCCTATGAGCGAGCCCTTCTTGACCGCTTCCTTGAAGCCCTTGTCGCAGGAGGGGATGTATTCGCTCGGTATCGCGCCGCCCTTGACGCTGTTGACGAACTCGTAATTGAGGTCGGCCATCGGTTCGATGAAGCCGGCCACGCGTCCGTACTGGCCGGAACCGCCGGTCTGCTTCTTGTGCGTGTAGTTGAACTCCGCGCGGTGGCTGATCGCCTCGCGGTACGCGACCTGCGGCATGCCGGTGGTCACCTCGCACTTGTATTCGCGCCGCATGCGCTCGATATACACCTCGAGGTGCAACTCGCCCATGCCCTTGATGATTGTCTGCTGGCTTTCCGGGTCGACGAAGGTCTGGAATGTCGGGTCTTCCTTCGTGAAGCGGTTCAAGGCCTTGGACATCTGGTCTGCGCTCTTCTTGTCGACTGGCATTATCGCCAGGGAGATCACCGGATCGGGCACGAACATCGATGTCATCGCGAAATTGATGGATGGATCGCAGAAGGTATCACCCGAAGCGCACTCGATGCCGAACAGGGCGACGATATCGCCGGGAATGCCTTCGTTGATGTCTTCCATCGACGCGGCGTGCATGCGGACGAGGCGGCCTACCTTGAACTTCCTGCGCGAGCGGGTATTGAACAGCTCGTCGCCTTTCTTGATCGCGCCCTGGTAGATGCGGACGTAGGTGAGCTGGCCGTACTGGCCGTCCTCGAGCTTGAACGCCAAGGCGACGGTGGGGAATTTCCCCTCGGCGCTCATCACGACTTCCTTCTCGCCTTGGTCGAGGTCGAGGGCGATGTTCTTCACCTCGGTCGGGTTGGGCAGGTAATCGACAACGCCGTCGAGCAACAGCTGGACGCCCTTGTTCTTGTAGGCGGACCCGACGAACACCGGCACTAACTGTTCGGCGACGGTACCCTTGCGGATGGCGTCCTTGATCATCGCGGAGGTCTCGGTGCCTTCGAGGTAGGCCTCGGCGAGTTCGTCGGAGAACATCGAGGCGCTGTCGAGAAGCTCCTCGCGGTACTTGGCCGCGTCGGCTTGCATGTGCGCGGGGATCTCGGCGAAGCGGATATCGACGCCGCCGTCGCCGTCGAAGTAGACGGCCCTCATCTCGACCAGGTCGACGAGGCCTTCGAGCTTGTCTTCGAGGCCTATCGGCAAGGTGATGAACGCGGCGTTGAGTCCGAGTTTCTCCACGATCTGGTTCTTCACGCGGTAAGGGTTGGCACCGGTGCGGTCCGCCTTGTTTATGAAGGCCAGGCGGGGTACGTGGTAGCGCTTGAGCTGCCGGTCCACCGTCAGGGTTTGCGACTGCACGCCGCCCACCGAACAGAGCACGAGGACGGCCCCGTCGAGCACGCGGAGGGCACGCTCGACCTCGATGGTGAAGTCGACATGCCCGGGGGTGTCGATCAGGTTGACCATCGTGTCCTTCCACTGGACGTTCGTGGCCGCGGACTGGATGGTGATGCCGCGCTCGCGCTCCAGCTCCATCGAGTCCATAGTCGCGCCGACTCCGTCCTTGCCGCGGACTTCGTGGATCGCGTGGATTTTGTTGCAATAAAACAAGATTCGCTCGGAAAGCGTCGTCTTGCCGGAGTCGATGTGCGCGCTGATACCGATGTTGCGCATCTTCATGATGTCAAAAGCCATGCTCTTCCTCTACCTTTGCTATTGGGTATGGCCAAGGCGCCCAATCGGCGCCGTCCTCGAGTTACGTCGTTCTGTGGTTGATTCGCGAGCGCGCTCCCCAAGCCTGAAGTGCCGTACGACATCTGCGTTTTTCGCAGCCTTATCGTTTCGACTCCGTTTTGGCGCGAAAAGCGCGGTTGATTGATAGAAACGTACTCGCGTTGCAGTATAGTGATACACGCTGTCAGGATCAAGGGGGCGGATTCTGTCAAGCGAATATTGAAGTGACTAGGGCTCCGGTCCCGTCAGGCTCCGGCAAGCGTCGTTATGGCGATGAAGATTCCGTCGCCCGGACCGGGATTCCTTAGCTGATGGACTTCCCCGGCGGGGATGTGGACCGCATCCCCCAATTCGAGGGATCCGACTACGTTGCCGGCCGCAAGCAGCTCAAGGCGTCCGGACACCATGTAGAAAACATGGGCTGAACTCTCGTGCGACTCCTCGTCCATGCCAGCGCCCGGCGAGAAAACCGTGACATGGACATCAAGCTCCGGAGACCCATTTGTTGGATTGAACAGCTTCCTTGAGACAACCGTGGAGTCGTGCCCCGCCGGGGTATACAGTTCCCCTTTGCCGGCCTTTATTATTGTCATGTCGATTCCCTCTCTCTGGCGCGGCTTTCCGCACGCCGAATCCAGGTCTACGCGAGCAACAGATACAGTCCGCCAAGGGCCACGGTCGCCAGGCGGAAAAACCGGTACGGCTTCTCGGGAATCATCCGCACGAGGCCGGCCCCGCCCAATACGGCGGCTATGACGACTGGGGCGACGAACAGGTCGACCAGCAGGGTCGACGGGGTAAGGGTATGCCAGACGAGGACATGGAAGGGCAGTTTTACAATGTTGATGATGAAGAAGAACCAGATCATAGTCCCTATAAGCCGGTTCTTGACCAGGCCGCTCGACAGAAGGAACAGCCCCATGATAGGACCGCCGGCGTTGCCTACCATGGAGGCGAAGCCAGACAGCAAGCCCAGGGGGGCGGCGAAGTACCATCGCTCAGGCAGTATGAAGTTCCCGCCCTTCAGGTCCTGCGCGAGCATCATTACAGCGCTTGCCAGGATCAATACCGCGACCACGGACTTGAAGCCCTCTTCGGGCAGGCGGTTGCCCACGACGACGCCGAGGAGTATGCCCGCCACAGCGTATGGCAGGGTCCTCGCCAGGTGCGCGAGGCTGCCGTGGGATCGATACTTCCACAACGCTGCAAGGTCTCCCGTCAGCATGATGCCCAGCATTATCGACGAGGCGAGCCGGGGACCGAAGATTCCCGCGAGCAGCGGAACCGCCAGCAGGGGGCCGCCGTCGAGTCCGGCCCTGGCCAGGCCGATGAGGGCGGCGGCTATCGCTATGGCAATCCATTGCACGAAAGTCAATCCAGCTACGAATTCCACGTGACGGCCTCTCCGGACACGGCCATCATGCCGCCTGCGCCTTGGCCAGGCGTTTCCTCATCACTATGTCGATCAGAACGGTCAGTATGATAAGGAGGCCTATCACGGCGTCGCGCCATACGCTCGGCACCGCGAGGAGGTTCATGCCGTTCGTCACGACGGTTATTATCAAAGCCCCGATCACGGTGCCGACGATGGTTCCGTAGCCGCCAGTCGGGCTGGTGCCGCCCATGAAGACGGCGGCTATGGTCGGCAGGATGTAGCTTTTACCGATATCGGCCTGCACCGCGTTGATTCGCGCCACAAGGACTACGCCGGCCAGGGCGGCGAGTCCGCCGCTGATCACGAATGCCTTGATTATCGTGCGCTCGGTGTCCACTCCCGACATCCTGGCGGAGACCCTGTTGGCGCCCGTGGCGAAGAACTGGCGTCCGAGCTTGGTCTTCCGCATGAGCACGATCCCTGAAACGACTACCAGGGACATCATAACTATCGGCATCGGGATGACGCCGAACAGGTAGCCGTTGCCGATGAAGCGGAATGCCGGGTCGAAGTCATAGATTACGTATCCCTTCAGGATGACGTAGGCGAACCCGAATACCGCCCACTGCAGCCCATACGTGGAGATGAACGCCGGGATGCCGATCCTCGCTATCATGTAGCCGTTCAGGAAGCCGAGGAACATCCCCAGGACGATGCCGACGAGGATCGCCACCGGGAAAAACACCCCGAAGGTCTTGATCAGGATCGACGCGACAACCGCGCAGATGGTAAGTATCGATCCCGCCGACAGGTCCGGCCCGTTGGTGATGATAGCGATCGTCTGGCCGACGCCGAGGATGATCATGACGCTGGCGTTGGTGATGATGTTGCTGATGTTCCTCCCGCTCAGGAACACGTCGGACGCCATTGCGCCGATGACTATGAGCAAGCCCAACGCGCCGAAACGGCTGATGCCCGAAATGACCGCCGTATTCAAGCGCCGGCCATCGCCGATGGTGTGCCTCGTCATAGTTCGCCCTTTTTCCTTGTGGATATCCATACCTGAAACACTATCGAGAGGATGATTGTGGTGCCGATGATCGCGGGTTGCCATACCGAGGGCACCCTGACGACGTTCAGGCCGCTCCGCATGATGGTGATCAGGAGGACGCCGACGATCGTCCCGCGGACATCGCCGCGGCCTATCCTCAGGCTGGTTCCGCCGAGTATAGCCGCGGCGATCGCCTCGAATTCCCATTGCATGCCGACGATCGGGTCGGCGACTTCGAGCCGCGCCACAAGGACGACTCCGCCAAGACCGGCCAGAAGCCCGGCGAAGGCATAGACCATCAGCTTCCAGAACCTTGTATTGACGCCGGACAGCCTGGCGCCTTCCTCGTTGCCGCCGATGGCGTAGATGTACCGACCCAGCAGGGTGTGGTTCTGGATGAACACCGCGAAAAGGAATATAAGGCCGCAACTGACGGCGGCCATCGGGATGTAGCGGTTGACGAGATCGCCTATGAAGATGAATCGTTCGTCCGCGACGGGGATGCCTTCCTTGTTGGTGACCGCCAGGGCGATGCCGTACAGGATGCCTTGCATGCCGAGCGTCGCGATGAACGGCTCCATTCCCGTGAAAGAGATGAGCGCGCCGTTGACCGCGCCGCACGCCAGGCCGCTGACGGCTCCGATGGCGACGCCCAGCGTCAATGGCAGCCCGGCGTTTACGGACAGGGCCGTGCACACGCCGGCGATAGTCATGATAGCGCCGAGCGAGAGGTCGAGCCCGCCGCTTATTATGACGAAAGTCGCGGCGGTGGATATCACAAGCAGCACGGCGCCTTGCTGGAGAAGGATCACCAGGTTCCTTGCGGTGAGGTAGTTCCTCGAGAAGAAGCTGAAGACGAAGACCATGAGGAACACGACCCAGAGGACCGCCGGCACCTTCCTGACCAACCTGATCGCGTAATTCATGGCCGTCCTTCCCCATCGTCGCACGAGCCGCCCATCGCGTAGTCGATGATCTTCTCCTGGGTCGCCTCGGTCCTGTCGAACTCCGCCACGATCGCGCCGCCGCGCATCACGTAGACACGGTCGCAAAGGCCGGTCACTTCCTGGAGCTCGGAGGATATCATCAGCACAGCCTTCCCTTCCTGGGCCAAGCGGTCCATGAAGGCATAGATTTCCTGTTTGGCGCCTACGTCTATGCCCCTCGTGGGCTCGTCGAATATGAACACTTCGGCTTCTGTGCACAGCCACTTGGCAAGGACCGCCTTCTGTTGGTTGCCTCCGGAAAGATTCTGGGCGAGTTGCCCTATTCCCGGAGTCGCGATGCGCAGGTCCTTCACGTAGTGCGAGACCGTCTCGGCTTCCTTCCTCCTCTGGATGAATCCATGCGGGAACAGCCGGGAAAGGCTCGCGATCACGACATTCTCCGCGAGCGACAGTATCAGGGCCAGGCCCTGCCGTTTCCTGTCCTCGGGTATCAGGGCAAGTCCCCGGCGGATCGCCACCCGGGGGTCCGCCTTCCCGAGCGCATTGCCGAGAAGCTCGATCTTCCCTTCGTCATGGGGATCGACCTGGAAGATGGCCCGCGCAAGTTCGGTGCGCCCCGAACCGACCAGGCCTGCGAGGCCGACTATCTCGCCGCGATGCACCGAAAGGTTGATATGCCGGAGCCCGGTTATCCGCGACGAAAGATCCTCGACCTTCAACGCAAGCTCGCCTTTCGGCTGGTAATCCCTGCAGAACAGGCAGTCTACTTCCCGGCCTACCATCATCGTGACCATCCGAGCGGTCGAAGTCTCGGCTACTTCGGTCGTACCGATGTACTTCCCGTCGCGGAGGACCGTGATCCTGTCGCCGATAAGGGGAATTTCCTGGAGCCGATGGGATATGTAGATGATGCCGATGCCCTGGGCGGTCAATTCCTTTATCATCCTGAACAACTGCTCTATCTCCCTGTCGCAGAGGGAGGCGGTCGGCTCGTCCATGATCAGGATCTTCAGCTGGTGGGTGAGGGCCTTGGCGACCTCGACCATCTGTTGCTGCGCCACCGGGATGTCGTGGGCCAGGGCGTGGGTATCGACATGCATGTTCAGGCTATTCAGCAATGCCGCAGAATCCCTGTGCATCTTCCCGTGGTCGAGCATCAGTCCGCCCCATTTCACCGGCATGTGATCGATGAAAATGTTATGGGCCACGTCGAGATACGGCACCAGGTTGAATTCCTGGTAGATGATGCCCAC
>CAZKJA010000181.1:0-7727 GCA_964552925.1 uncultured Treponemataceae bacterium | reverse complement strand
CCCCGCATCGGACGGGTACGACCCGCCGGCGGCCTCTGCCGCGGCGGGCTTCTCCGCGACCGGAACCCGGCCGCACAGTACGCAGCGCCCGGCGTCAAAAGCCAGCTCGACGCCGCATCTCGGGCAGTATTTCATGAGCTTTCCCCCTCGAAGTCTTCATTGCAGTCGACCCGGAGCCGGAGCCCGGTCTCCGCGAGCCGCGCGAAGAAAAGCCGCTCGAAATCGCGTTGGACCGCCAGGCTCCCGATCGTCAGCCTGAGGGTGCCTTTCCAGCTGAGTATGCCCAGGTTCGCGCACGCGACCGAAGACCTCGAGGGGAGGAACCCGAATTCCTCGACGCTTCCGGCGGCGGCGGCCGGGAGCGTGATCTCCCCGAGGTTGGAAACCGAACTCGAGAACGTGCTGACGCCCATCGCCGCGTTTATACGCCGCAACGCCACGGCCTTGAGCGGCAGGAAAAGCGAGCGCCCGAGGATATTGCGTTCCCCGCCGACGTTGAGCCGCAATTGCCGGGATAGTTCCTTCGTCGAGATCCCCATGCGCAATTCGTGATGCACGCGCGCCACTATCTCGTCGAAATCCCAATGGCCGAGCCGCACATCGAGGGAAGGCGCCACGAGCAGCGTGAAGTTTCTGAGCGTGCGCGAGGGGTAGAGCTTGCGGAGGTCGATGGGTATCTGTACCGACAGGAATTTCCTGGCGCGCCGCCTGCGTCCTGGCGGAAGGGCTTCGTAGCAATCCTGCAAGGCCGCGAGGTAGACCGACGCGACGAACTCGGTCAGGCTCGCTCCCTTGCTCCGCGCCAAGGCCAAGGCATCGGCCAGCGGCAAGGAACCAACCGTTTCCCGGTAGCCCTCGTACCTGCGCCGACCCGGCAGGAGGAAAGCCTGGGGCCTGGAACCGGGAGGCGGCACCGATTTGGTGAAATAACGTCCGTAGGCGTCCTCGCATTCTTCCGGATCGGGACTCTCCCCGGCGCGCGGTATTCCCATCCGCGCCATTTCTACAGGATTAGCGGGAGCGCCCTTCCTCGCGCAATACTCGCAGACCAAGGCACGCAGGTACGTCATGGCTCCAGTGCCGTCGGTGATCGCGTGATGGAATTCGCAGGCTATCCTGCGGCCGTACGCCATCACCCTGAACAGGGGACGGCCGCGCCGGTACGGCAGCGGCGCGGCGGGATACGGTCCTTCCGCTTCGGGGAGGGGAACCTTACGGAGCGGGTCCAGGTAGTGCCAGAAGACGCCGTGCCCCATGCTCACATAAAAGAACGGGAAGCGGGACGCCAGTCGGGCCATCGAGAAGGACAGGGCATCGACATCGATCGTCCGGTCCATCGAGCACGAGATCCTGAAAACGAAGGGACCTCCCTCGTTGGCGATGGCCGCGGTGAGGATGGCGCTGTTGTCCAATCGGTAGAACGGATCGGAGGATTGCATTGTACCTTGCCTCTCGATACGTCGACGTGCTGGTTCAATCATACTGCGCGCGCGGAATCAACGCAACGACAGGAGTTCGCGCAGCTCGGCGTCGCCAAGATCGGCTATCCACGACTCGCCGGCGCGTACGGTCAGGTCTGACAGGCCTCGCTTGGAGGCTATCATCGCGTCGATACGCTCCTCGATTGTATTACGGGTGATGAGCCGGTGGACGAAAACGTTTTTCGTCTGCCCGATGCGGAAGGCGCGGTCGGTAGCCTGGTTCTCGACGGCCGGGTTGAACCACAGGTCGTAGTGGATGACACGCGTGGCCGCGGTCAGGTTGAGACCGACGCCGCCCGCCTTGAGGCTGACGAGGAAGACGCCGGGCCCGCGCTCGCCCTGAAAACGCCCGACCTGTTCGTCGCGCCGTTTGCGCGAAAGTCCGCCGTGGAGTATGTACGGCTCGACGCCGAGTTCGTCGCGCACGAGCCCGGCGAGGATATCGAGCATCTGGACGTACTGGCTGAAGACGAGCACGCGCTCGCCCGCTTCGAACGCCGACTCGAGCAGGGCGAGAAGCAGCCTGGATTTGCCCGAGCGCTCGGAGCCGCCCGGGCTCTCCTTGTCGTAGTTGCGGGGATGGTTCGACACCTGCTTGAGCGCGGTGATCAGGGCCAGCACGACGCCCAGGCGGCTTTCCGGATCTGAGCACGACACGCGCGCCATGCCCTCGCCCGCGACAGCCTCGTACAGGGCCGCCTGAGCGGGCGTGAGCACGGCGTACTCGTCGACGATCACCTTGTCGGGCAGGTCGGCGACGATGGCCGCGTCGGTCTTCAGGCGTCGCATTATGAACGGCGCGGTCACGGCCCGCAAACGGCCGGCGGCCTCCTCCGACCGGTCAAGCTCTATCGGCCGCCTGTACTCCGAGCTGAACCTGGACAGGCTTCCCAGGTAACCGGGCAGGGCGAAGTCGAAGACGCTCCACAGTTCCGCCAGGTTGTTTTCTACCGGGGTTCCCGTCAGCGCGAGCCGGCGAGTGGCGCGGATTGCCTTGACAGCTTTCGCCCGCCGCGAATCGGGGTTCTTTATGTAGTGGGCCTCGTCGAGCACCACGAGGCTCCACTCGGTAATGGACAGCTTTTTCTGGTCGCGTATCCAGGTCTCGTAGCTTGAAAGCGTGACGTCCGCCGCGCGGAGGCGCCTTTTCGGTCCATAGTACGTACAGACACTCAGGGTAGGCGCGAATTTTGAAATCTCCCGTTCCCAGTTCGACAGGAGCGACGCCGGGGCGCATACAAGCGCGCCCGAATCCGGCCGACCGGAATGCGACGGGCCGGCTTCCTTGAGGAACAGCATAGCGGCTATCGCCTGCACTGTCTTCCCGAGTCCCATGTCGTCTGCCAACAGGCATCCGAGCCCGCGCTCGAAGTTGCCGAGCATCCAGCGGTAGCCTCGCTCTTGGTAAGGTCGCAATCGCGCGCGCAGGCTCGCGGGCACCGGCGCTTCATCAGCCGATGCGCGTCCGGCTCCCACGAGGAAATCGACAGCGGTTCTTAGTTCGCCTTCGAGCTCGGCGTCGCCCGACAAGGCCGTGCGCAGGGCTTCCATCGCGTCCGGGCTCTTTCGGGCAGTCACCCTGGCAAGAACTCCGGCGGCTTCCTTCGCGTCCATGCGCACCCACTGGTCGCGCCAGCGGACGAGGCGGAGGCCCGAATCCACCAAGGCGGCGAACTCGGCCACCGAGAGGCGTTCGTCGCCGATAGCGACCGTCCAGTCGAACGAAAACGCCGTCGCAAGGTCCAGGTAGGATACAAAGCCGGCCTTCTTCGTCGCCCGGAGCGCCGGACGGGGGCGCGCAAGCCTTCGCAAGTCCTTGGGCAGCACGATTGCCACCCCGAAGCGTTCCAGAAGCGGAGCGGCGTCGATGACGAAGCGCGCCAGTTCCTCTTCCGACAGCTCGGCGAACGCCTCGACGCCGAGCCTGCCCAAGGCCGGCACGAAGTTGGAGAGGAGCGCGGCGAACGACAGCGCCTCCCCGGCGCGCTTGCCGCCTGCCTTGGCGGTATCGCGTAGCGCCACGCGGACCCTGCCATCCACGACCACGGCCGCCGACAAACGGTACGAGGCGCCAGGCTCGGATTGAAAAGTTCCAGCCTCGACGCGCCGCGGGGAACGGGGGCGTTTGGCTTCCGATATCGTAAGTTCGAGCGGCGGACGCCTCGCGGCCATGTCGTATACCGACAGCCACGCGTCCAGGGCGCCGGGCAAGGCCCGCTCGCCGGGTTCAGAGCACGAGGCGCGGCCTCTGCCGAACAGGGCCCGGACAGTCGGGTGCCCGGCCTCGCGGACAGACGGCGGGGTGAAGCCGATGGATGCGACGAGTTCCGTCAGGAAGGCGACCGACAGCGCCTCGATCGTCGAGCGGGCGTCCGGTACCAGGTTCTGGCCGCGCTTCCCGAACACCGGAGCCGTGGCCAGCGGTTCGAGGGCGGTCAGGAGGGCATCAACGTCCGAGGCGAAGCGCGCCGGCTTCCACAGGACAGAAAACCAGCCGTCGGCCACGCGGACATCCGGGGCGAAGGCGCACGCGGACGCGAGCGACCTGGCTGCTTCGAAGAACGAACGCAGGAAGCGGTACGACGGGCTGCCGTCGGACTGACCGTACGCGGCGAACAGCTTCGAGGCGGCGAGCACCCCGAGGGTGCCGTGCCCTGCCGTCTTGATTACGGCGGAGCCATCCGCCCCGAGCCGCGCTTCGAAGCACGAAGCCGCGAAAGCCCTCGATTTCGCGCCTTCCAGAAATCCTTCACTATCGTCCGTTCCAGGCCCGGCGCTCGTCGCCATTGGCTCGAGCAGGGCAGGAATCTTGCCGGCCGCTTCGATGTACATGGCGGAACAGAGCACCCGCAGATCGAAAGGCGCCAGCCCCCTCGACGGCGGCAGCAGCGCGGGTATGGCGACGGTGTAGTTGGACAGGCTGCCCAGGCCCGCGAGCGGGTCGGCGGAATCGAGGTCGGGATCCGGCCAGGGAGCGACAAGCCGCGGCACGAGCGGATCGGGAACGGAAACCGTCAGGAGCGTTTCCGCGCCGGGGGTTTTACCGCGTCGTCCGGCGCCAGGAACCCGCGCCGGCTCCGTTGCGGGCAAGCTGTCGCCAATCCTTGCGACGCCAATCGGGTCGACGCCCCTGAGACGGAAAAGCACGAGCGGATCGCGGTCTATCTCCTGCGCTAGAAGGTAATAGACAGCCGCCTGGTGCTTGCACGGGTCGCCGTAATCGGGACAGGTACACGAGCGCTCCATCTCCGCCCAGCTCCGAGGTACCAGCGACACGCCCTTTTTTCCAAGGCGCTCGATGAGGTCGTCGGGCAGGTCCCCGGCGGCTATGCGAGCCGGCAGGAGCGGGTCTTCGTCAAAAGCGGCCAGCACGAGGGCGGCTGATTTCGCCGACAGCGGCTTGAACCGTATCGACACGCGGTAGAACGGCGAGTAGTTCCCCTCGACCTTCGCCTTGACCCTGCCGCCATCGACTTCAAGTTCGAAGACGGCGCCGTTGCCCGCGTACGAGCGGCCCCTCGCCAGTCGCCCCTCATCGGCCAAATCTTCCATCGCGTCGATGAAGTAGCGCCCCCACGGGGTGAGCCCGAAAACATGCTTGGCACGCATGGCAAACCGGCTACAACATCTTGATGTACGCGCGCCTTTTCTTGTGCAGGCGCCCTTCGTAACTCTTCCAGAGGCTCTGGACTTCGTAATTCGTCTCGAGTTCCCCGGAGGTCTCCGCGGAGACGACCCCGACCTCCAGGCAGCTCTTTATCAGCGCTGTCATAAGGAAGGCTACGGCGCCCATCGCCTTGTATTTGGGGACGACGGCGATGAGGAGCAAGTCGATTCCCTTGGGACGCCGCATCGCTTTGAGGAAATGCACCCAGCCGAAGGGGAAAATTCGCCCTTTGGACTTCTGCAACGCTTCCGTCAGGCTGGGGAATACGATGCCGAAAGCGGCCAGCCTTTCATCCGCATCGACGACAATTTTGGTGAAGCGGGGATCGGCAAATCCCAGATACTGGTTGATGTACGAGTCGACCTGGCGTTCCGAGAGCGGCGTCGTACCGTACAAAGGCGCGTACGCTTCGTCGAGCAGGGCGAATATTTCCTTTGCGAACCTGTTTTTCAACTCTGATGTTTTTTTCCATTCATACATGTGAAGCCCCGTCCGTTTGCCGACGAGCTCTTGCACGCGCAGGACTTTTTCCGGTATCGAATCGGGTACCTTGACCTCGTACTCGAACCAGTCGACATCCTTTGCATAACCGAGGCGTTCGATGAATTCGGGATAGTACGAGTGGTTGTAGATCATCGGCATCGTGCCCATCTCGTCGAAACCCTCGATGAGGAGACCTTCCTTGTCGAGGTCGGTGAACCCCATGGGGCCGTTGACGCCGACCATGCCCTTGGACCGAAGCCACTCTTCGGCCGTATTGAACAGAGCCTGGGCTACTTCAAAGTCCTCGATGAACTCGACCCAACCGAAGCGTCCGTACTTGTTGCCCCATTTTTCTATATATCTGTTGTTGATCAGGGCCGCTATCCTGCCCACCAGAATGCCGTCCCGGTACGCGAGCCAACATTCGGCCTCGCTGAACTCGAAGGAGGGATTCTTGTCCTTCGAGAGGATGAACAGCTCGTCAAAAACGATCGGGGGCACCCAATACGGGTTGCCCTTGTAGACGCTGAACGGAAAGTTGATGAAGACCTTCAGTTCGCGCTTCGTGTTGACGCGTCTGATCTGCACTGCCATCCTGGCCCCTGTTCCGGATCACGCGAAGGTGTTGAGCCTCGGTATCACCCGCGCGAGTATATACGGCGATCGCGATACTGTACACGGAATCCCGACAAAGAGGCCGGATGCTCAGGCCGCCCGGACCTTCCCCCTCCGGTAGAACTGCAGCGCGATGACCACAGCCCCGACGGCCGCGCCTACCAGGTCCTGGCTATGGTTCGGCGTCATCAGGAGTATAGCGGCAGCCAGCGCCAATAGCCTCTGGAGCACGCCCATCCTCACCGCGAAGAAGCCCTCGACCGCGGCTCCGAGCAGTATGACGCCGGATATCGAGGTGAGCATGACGAGCAGGCCCTCCAGCGGGGTGGTGCCGTGCAGCAGCAGGGCGTCGTTGTAGACGAACATGTACGGCACGATGAAGCCTGCCAGCGACAACTTGAGCGACGCGTACCCGGTCTTCATCGGGCTGCCGCCCGAGATACCCGCGGCCGCGAACGCCGCCAGCGCGACCGGCGGCGTGATATTGGCGAACATCGCGAAGTAGAATACGAACAGGTGCGATACAAGGGGGTCGATGCCGAGCCGGACGAGCGCCGGGGCGGCCATCGTCGCTGTGATCAGGTAGGCCGGAATGCTCGGCAAGCCCATCCCGAGGATCATGCACGCGACCATAGTGAACACAAGCGTGAGGAAAAGGCTCTTGCCGCCGAGCAGCACGATCGCGTTGGCCATCGATATGCCGAAGCCGGTGATGCTCGCGACACCGATGACGATGCCGACGGTAGCGCAGGCTATGGCAACCGGGACGAGGGAGCGGGTCCCTTCGAACAGGGCATCGGCGACATCCTTGAGGCTCATCCTGGTCGACTTCCTTATCATCGATGCCGCGATTGTCACCAGGATGGTCATGAATGCCGAGTAGATGACGGTCTTGCCCGAGGCGAACAGCATAACGACCAGGAACACGATGGGGATGAGCAGGTGGCCGCGCTCCTTGAGCACGTTCCACACCTTGGGAAGGTTTTCCCTGGATATCCCCTGGAGTCCGCATTTGCGGGCGCGCAGGTGGACCTGGACGATGATGCCGATGTAGTAGAGCAGCGCCGGCAGGATGGCGGAGACCGCTATGACGCGGTACTGGATGCCGAGCACCTCGGCCATGATGAAGGCGGCGGCTCCCATGATCGGGGGCATCAGCTGTCCTCCGACCGAGGCCGATGACTCGACGGCGCCGGCGAAATCCTTGTCATAACCGGTCTTCTTCATCAGCGGAATGGTGAAGGTACCCGTCGTGACGACGTTGGCGACGGCTGAGCCGTTGATCGTACCCAAAAGCGCGCTGGCGAACACGGCAACCTTGGCCGGGCCTCCCTTGGCGTGTCCCGCCAGGGCGAGCGCGATGTCGGTTATGAACTGGCCCATGCCGGATTTTTCCATGAAGGCGCCGAACAGAATAAACAGGTAGATGTACGACGCCGACACGCCGACAGCCGTTCCGTACACGCCATCGGTCGAAACAA
>CAZKJA010000180.1:0-7776 GCA_964552925.1 uncultured Treponemataceae bacterium | reverse complement strand
ACTCGAGAGTAAAACTGTTCGATGCCAGGAATCCATCCGGCGATGCCAAGGGGGAAATGGGAGCCGGGCTCCCCGGCGGCGTCGTGTCGCGCACGAACCGGAGTCTCGTCGCGGAAGACCAATTGCCCGCGTAATCCTGCGCCCGTATCGAGAAGTACCAGTCGCCGTCAGCATTCGCATCGAATGCGGCGCGCGTATCGGTTTCAAGCGCCATGACCGCCTGCGGCGGCACCGCGTCCGGATCCCTCGACCACAGGTAAGAGAAGCCGAGTATCCCCGACGAGTCCTCGGGAACCGCCCAGGAGACGTTCGCGCGGGTCCTGCGCGTAGCTTCGCCGGGCTGGAAATCTACGGCGTTCGCGGCAGGCGACCTGACAGAAGTGTCGGGGATCATGCCGATGACCGACGAGGCAGCGCCTCGTCCCGTCTGCCAGAAGGCGTACAAGCCGCCGTTGGCGTATACTGCCCGCCCAAAGGTGCCGTCCCCCCGGGATTTAACGGATAGGTCGGTTTCGGTCCAGAGCGTTCCGGCGCGGAAGGCGATGAACACGCGGCTGTTGCCCCTCCTGTCGTCGAACCACGTGACCGCCGGTTCGCCCTCGGCGCCGAGCAGGCGCGGCTCGGAACAGTTTCCCTGCCCCAGGCTTACCCGTACGACGCTGTCTGGAACTGATACTCCTGCCTTGTCGACCTTGACGGCGTAGATCTGGGCCGGCCCCGATAGGAGTTTGCGTTCCCATGACAACCAGAGGTCATTTCCGATCTTGGCCAGGTGCGGGCGTTGGTTGTCGAAATCGTCCGCGCTCCGGCGGTCGCGGTGTACCGGATCGAGAAAATCGGTGAGGCGCTTCGGGGGTGACCATGTAGTCCCTCCATCGGTCGAGATCTTCGAGAACAACTGGAAGCTTGGCCTCTCTCCGCCGGCCAGACTCTGGAACACAACGATATCGACGCTATCGAACGATGCCGCGCTGGGCAGGAAGTTGAGCCGCAGGAGGGGATCCGCGTCGACGAAGGCGTCGAAGGGAGTCCAGCTCGTCCCGTCGTCCGACCGGGAATAATAGATCGAGAGCGCCTCTTCGACGCCCCGGGTGACGAACAGGTACCAGCCGCCCCCCGATTTTGTGAATATGCGCGGAGCGACGCTGGGTACCGCGGTTTCGATCACGAGCGGAGCCGCGAATGAAAGGCCGCCATCCGTCGAGCGGTACAGCGATACGGAGCGCTCGCCCGAAGAAACAGCGACGATCATCGTACCGTTTCCGTCGGCCGCCGCGGAAAACAAGACCGGCGCGTCGCCGCTGTACACGAACGGGCCGGCGAAGCGGTCGCGCCGTTGTATTCCATCGGTACCGTAGGAGGCGAGCGACAGCGATGCCGATCCGCCCTCGCCGGACGCGATGTTTTCCTGCCAGATCGCGACTACCCGTCCAGCTGTCTGGATCGCCTGGGGATACGCTCCTACGCCGCGGGACAACTTTGCCGGTACCTCCCAATAGAAGTCCGGCACGGCTGCCGCCACGGAGTCCGAGGCCAGGAAGACGCCAGCCGCCGCGACCAGCGCGAGGAGGATCCGCATCGGGAAAAGCGATCGTTTTCTCATCGACCCTAGTATCCTATCGCCGTGAGCCGCGCATCGAGGTCGGCGACCTTCTGGACGGACTTGCCCCTGGCGAACAGCGAGACGAGCCTCGTCAGGCGCGCGCGGGCGTTGATATAGTCGCCGCCGGTGAAGAAGGTGACGGCCTCGTTGTACAGGGACTCGGCGGCGCTCGGCAGCACTATTGCGGTGTCTCCTCCGATGTAGGTGGCTATGCGGTCCTTGAGCCTTGAAGCGTTCTCGTTGTTGGGGTCGAGCGTTATTGCCCGCTCCAGCTGGGTCCGAGCGAACGAGAATTGGGATACCTGCCCAGAGTCGAAGATGCGTTGGGCGGCTTGCACGAGCGAGCGGGCCTCGGCTATCGCGCGCGGGTCCGGGGGCGGCTGGCGGAAGCCGAGCAGTATCTCGGCCCTTTCGATCTGCGCCCTCAGTCCGGAATACCGAGGGTTGATGGCCTCGAGGTCCTTGAGATCGCTGTACGCCGTCGTAAGGTCTATCTTGGCGTCGATCTTCGCCTTGGCTTCCGCGAACATCCTGGCGAACTTCCTTGAGAACTCGTCGGGATCGGACAACTGGTCGATCTTCAGCTCGAGCACCCGCGCTTCCTGGTTAAGCGGGAATATCACCTTGACCTCGGAAATCTTCTGTCGGGCCGCCGCGAACGATTTTACCGCGCCCGTCTTGTCCCTCCTGGCCAGTAGCGAGGTGCCGTCCTCGTAGTAACGCTTCGCCAGCGATATGAGCTGACTCATCTCCGGGAACAGCGGCGCGGTGACCGGTATGTCGCGGCCAGTCTTTACCGACAACGCGGTCTGCACGAGCTTCAACCAATACTCCACCTCGACCTCCGCCGTGGTGTTGGTGGCCGCCCAGCGGGAACGCGCCTGGAGAAGGGACGTTTCGGCCCTGTCGAACTCGCCCTGCAGGTACGAACTCTTGCCAGTCGTCAGCAGACGCCGCGTGTCGGCGACCACGAGGTCGTTTTCCGCCTTGAGTATCGAGGCCGCGAGCTCGGAGAGGGTGCGGTCCGAGTTGACGCGCAAGAGCGGATCCTGTTCGAAGGAGAGCGATACCAGGTAGCGCTCCCGCGCGCGGTCGATACGTTCGCGCGCGGTCTCGAAGTTGTTTGCGCGCAACGCCGTGCGCGATTCGGCGACGCGGCGCTCCGCTTCGAGTCTGCTGGAGTCCGCCAGTCGTTTCTGGTCGGTCGCGCGCGTTGTCAGGCTTGCCGTCTCGGATAGCTTGGAGCCGGTCAACGCGAGCAGGTCGCGGGCGCGCGCCGTCCACTCGAGGACCGAGGCATCCGCCGATATATAGCCGGGGCGCGATTGGTATGAAGTCAGGAAGGCAGTCAGATCGGCTCTCAGCGCGCGTAACGTGGCATCGGCGGAGCCGAGGGTCGAAAGCGCCTTGCCCGGGTATTTGAAGATCGCGTCCGGCATCAAGGGATCGTCCGATTTGAGCCCTGCGAGCATCGTGCCGCTTTCCGCGATTGTAGCGGCCGCCTTTTCCGAATCCGCCGCCATCACACCGTATTCGTAGGCGGCTGATGCCGCGACCGCCCGCGTTTCATGGTTCCTCGCCTTGTCGAAAGAAAGCTGGATCCTGCCGTCGAGATCGCCCTGCCCGATTTTTGACCAGTCCGAACCGTATCCTTCCTCCGTCCACGCGGCCAAATCCGTGGCGCTCGTTCCCGAGAGCGCGCGGATCGCCGCGATCGAGTCGGCGGCCTTGGCAAACCCCAGGCGACGCGATTCATAGCCCTCCAGCGCTTCCACTTTGTCTGTCGACGAGGGAACGTAGGCCGCGAGCACTCCCGCGTTGTTGTCGATTCCGGCTTGCACGGCCGTGAGGTCGACATAGAGGCGCGCGGCTCCGGATGCATGCTTGTATCGCAGGTAATCGGCGCCCTTGAGCTCGAGCACCGCCTGGCCCAGCGCGGTCGACCGTTCCTCGAGGTCGCTCGGAACGTACAGGCTCCACAGAGAAAGCAGCGCGATCCCGCGGTCGGCGAGGCTGGCTATCGCGGAGAATCCCGCGTCCGCCGCCTGCCAGGCGCCACGGTCGAAGTCATCGAGCGCGGCGGCGTAGTTGGATTCAAGCAGCGCATCCACGGCGGACTGGGCCGTTCCCAGCGCTCCTGTCCACGCGGCGTCGATCGAACCGGCGATGCCTTCGAGTCGCCCTTCGGTCTTGCGTCCCAGCACGAGGCGGAACGCGAAGGGCAGGAATGAGTTCTCGGTCGCAGCCTCGTCCTTTGACGAAATCTCCGTGAAGGCCGCCTCGAGCGCCCGGCCCTGGTTGACGATCTGCAGCCGCGACTTGGCGACGGCTATAGCGGCCGCGTCCGCCCTGGCCCATGCGGCATCGATGGCTTCTGAAGAGGCTCCGCCGTAGGCCGCGGCCAAGGCGGCGAACGAATCCGTCAGGGTGATGCTTTCGGTCTCGAAGCGCGCTATGTGATCCGAAACGAGCGTGACCCGCGCGAATGCGTCCTCGACGACGGCGGGGTCATACCCCTTTTCCCTGAATTCCGGCCTGTACAGCACGAAACCCGTCTCGTATATCCTTGCGGCTTCCGCAAAACTTCGCTTGTCTATAAGTTCGCGGCCCTTCGCCATTATTTCCTCGAACTTCGCCCTGTTGTAGGTGAACAACGCGAGATCCTTTGTGCGAGAAATGAATTCCTTGACGGCTGGGTTCGGGTTCCGCTCGAAACTCTCCAGCTCGGCGATCATCCGCAACTTCTTTTCCTCGTTCGTCGGTTCATTGACGAGTACATTGAGAAGGCTTACGGCGGCATCGTTGTACGAAGTCCTGATCTTGGTGATTCTCCTGAGCAGTTTTTGCGCCGCGTCGAATCGGTCGGGGTTGCTTTTCATGAAATCGGTGATGAGCAGTATCGCCTGGTCATATTTTTGATCGCTTATCAGCTGTTCGGCTTGGACTAGGGGATCCTCACGGCTGCCCATGCCCCAGGCGGCCGCCGCGCAGGCGAGGAGAATAAGGATGACGAGCGCCAGTTGGCGCGGTGGTATCTTCATCTGTTCGGTGCCGTTCAGGGCTTCTCCCCATTATCATTGTCGGCGTGTTCCACGCTTAGCTGAGCGTTGGTCTTGTAGTCATAGATAGAAATTATCCCCATCGTACTGTATATTCCATGATAGCATGAAGAGAAAAGCCGGCCTTGTCCTATTACTGACCCTCTCGATGGGTACCCGGGCCGGCGCCCAGGCGCTGTATCCAAGCGTTTACGAGATCATATACAGCCTGTTCGCGCTCGATCCCAACGAAGGTTTGACCACCTTCCTTTCCGCGCTCATACCGATGGGGGGAAGCGCGGAGGCGATGGGGATGGCTTTCACGGCCGTCGCGTCCGACGCTTCCTTTCTTGAACTGAATCCCGCGGGCAGCGCGATCCTCGACCGGACGCAATTCGCCTTCTACCACAACAACTGGATAGCCGACACGCGCATCGAAGGCATCGTCTATACAATGCGCCTCGGAACGCTCGGCCTGTCCGTGGGCGGCAAATGGTTGTACCTGCCTTTCACCGAGTACTCGGATTTTGCCGAACGAGTCGGCACCGGCTACTACTCCGAGGCGATCGGCGTCGCGAACGCGTCGATACACCTGTTTCCCGGGTATTATTTCTACGGCATCGCCCTCGGCGCCAACGCGAAGCTAGCGTACCGGTCGATGCCCGATTTTTCCAACGACGACGGGGTGATAATACCCGGTTCAGGGGGAGACCAGTCCGCGGTCGCCGTCATGGCGGACTTCGGAGCCCTCACGCGGTTCAACCTGTTCAAGCTGTACTCCTCACGCGAGAAAAATTTCTCAGTGGGGCTGGCGCTCAAGAATTTCGGCCCGGCCGTGCTCGGCGAGCCCTTGCCGTCCGTCGCCACCGCGGGCATCGCGTATAACTTCCTCAAGCCGATCCAGGTCTCGGCCGACATAAGCAAGCCTCTCAACCTTGTGGACCTTTCCCTGAGCGAGGCTTTTTTCTGGGGCGTCGGCTACAAGATGACGATCACGGATTTCTGGAAGCTTCAGGCGGGCTTGTTGGTCAAGGGCGGGAATCCGCGCATCAGCGTCGGCGCCGCGATCAATTTTTCGCCTCTTACCCTCGACATCAACTATACCCTGGACCTGACGACCCAGTTCACGGCCCTCAACCGGATGAGCATCGAAGCCCGCTTCGACATGGGCGACTTCGGCCGGTCAGTCAGGACCGCCAAGGCGGAAGAGCTGTATCTCAAGGGCCTGGACGCGTACGCGTCGGGCGAGCTGGAACTGGCCATCTCCTTGTGGAACGAATCGCTCAAGCTCAATCCATTCTTCGATCCTGCCCGCGAGAACCGCGACACCGCGGTGGTCTCGCTGGAATTGCGAAAGCGCATGCTCGAGCTCCAGAGGCTCGAATGAAGCTGCACTATATCTTCAAGCTGCGGAGTACGCGATGAGTGCATTGTCGGTAATTTTCAGGTTTCTTGGCGCCGCGACCTCGATCTACATGCTGCTGTGCATCGTACGTATCTTCCTGTCGTGGTTCCCCGCGGCCGCTTCCGGCCGCCCCGCGGAAATCGTCGGACAGGTTACCGAGCCGTACCTGTCAATGTGGCGCCGCATACCGTTCCTGATGGTCGGCGGCGTGGATTTCTCGCCGATAGCCGCGCTCGCTGTCCTCTCGGGGGTCTCGAGGGTCCTCGCCGTCGCGTCGTACGGCGCGGTGACTATAGGCTTGATACTTTCGTTGCTGATCGAGGTCGTATGGGGGCCGGTCAGCTTCCTGCTCGGTTTTTTCTTGATGCTGATAGTAGCAAGGATAATCGCTTACGCCGCCCGCTGGAACAGCCTGCATCCCATCTGGCGCGCGATAGACGCAATGATCAACCCGGTTCTTTTCAGGCTCAAGAGGGTCGTCTACAAGGACAGGATCGTCAATTACATGCAGGGATTGATAACCGGCGCTCTCATGCTCCTCGGGACCAGGCTGGTTCTGGGGACCGTGTTCGGGTTTATAATGCGCTGGCTCAAGACCATCTAGCCTGGGAGAGATACATATGCTTACATCGAAACAACGCGCCAGGCTCTCATCGCTCGCCCACGACTTGAAGCCGCTTGTCCATCTGGGCAAGGCCGGAGCCGTCGAGGGTGTCCAGGAGGCCCTCGACAAGGCCTTGGCCGACCATGAACTTATAAAACTGCGCTTTGTCGACTTCAAAGGCGAGCGCGACGAACTCGCCCGGCAGCTGGCCGACAAGGCTGGAGCCGACCTGGTGCGAGTCATAGGGCATGTCGCGATTATCTACCGGCCGAATCCCGATCCGCAGAAGCGTACTATTGTAATCGACTGACCAGTCCAACAGCAGGTTGGAAATTATATTGTTGACATCATGATGCATCGATTGTACATTATGATGTTCATGAGAACTACCTTGTCTCTGCAGGATGCCCTGCTTGAATCTGCTCGGCGCGAAGCCTTGGCTCGGCACATGTCGCTTGCCAAGTTCATAGAGAGCGCGGTTCGTGACAAGCTTGCCCAGGAAGTACATGAAACACCGGAACCGTACCGGGCGCTCGTGACATTCAAGGGCAAGGGACTCAAGCCTGGTATCGATCTGAACGATTCGAGCGGATTGCTCGATGTGATTGACGGAAGCCTATGAGGCTCTTCGATGTGAACGTCCTTGTGCAAGCCTTCCGGGAGGATGCGCCAGACCACGTCCTGTTCCTGGAAGTGCTCGAAGGTTCCGTCAATTCGCCGGCACCGTTCGGCATCTCCAGGGTAGCCTTGTCCGGTTTTTTGCGTATCGTGACGCACCCACGCATATTCCAGCCTCCCGCGCCTGTCGACACCGCGATCGAATTTTGCGATGACCTTGCCAGCCGCCAAAATTTCCGTTGGATCGAGCCTGGGCCACGTCATTGGGTGATCTTCACCACTATTTGTTCAGAGCTCAAGGCGGAAGGAAACCTGATACCCGATATCTGGTTTGCCGCACTCGCCATCGAATCAGGTTGTACCTGGGTAACCGGCGACCGGGACTACGGCCTTGTCCCCGGGCTCGACTGGGAGTTTGTGCACAGATAGCAGCCTTGGATTACTCCCTCAGCCTACCTTGATTTCCTTGTACTCGACCGCGCGCTTCTTCATGAAAGCGCGGTTAAGC
>CAZKJA010000179.1:0-7794 GCA_964552925.1 uncultured Treponemataceae bacterium | reverse complement strand
AGGCCCGCCTTGAGAGCGCCGTACGCCCCCATTCCCACGCCGGCTAGCGCGTTGTCCTCCCGGGACGCCGACAGCGGAAGCATCCCGCGGAGGGCGGCGGGGAGCTCAAGCGTCAGGAAATCGAACCAGCGGAAGCCGTAGCGCATGTTCGTCCAGAAGCCGTTCTCGCCGGCGGGCATGACGATAGCTATCCCCGCCGCCGAGGCCAGGCGTTCGAGCGGGACGTTTCGGCTCCACGAGCTTTGGTCGCCGCCTTCTCCGTGGAGAAGCCACAGGACCGGCAGTCGGCGGTCGGGCAGGCGGCGCGATTCGTCCTGCGGCATTGCGACGTCGACGCTGACGGTAAGGAGAAGAGTCGGAGAAAACAGGCTGGAGCGGATGATGGCCATCGAACGCTCTCCTTATCGCGCGCCGGCGAGGACGGGAAGGCCGGTGAAGGCGAGGAAGTTTCCTATCCACTCGTCCCAGAATTCCCAGGTATGGGAGCCCGGCGCCTCGTGGAATTCGTAGGCGAAGGGGTTCCCCGGCAGGCTGAGCATGCGGTCGCGCAACTCGAGGGCAGTGCCGTACGCGAAGTCCTCGGTGCCGCACGCGTGGAATATCTTCGGAAGGCGCTTTCCCGAGGCGGCTGCGAGCTCCGCGAGGCGATACAAATCGTATTCCGTACCTCCGAGGGTCGACGCGTCCTCGACCCCGAAGGCGGCGAGGTTGCGCGCCTTGACGTTGAAGAATGCCGGGACGGATCGGTTGAATATGCTGTTGCCCGCCGAGAAGCCGCCGACTGCCGCGAAACGCTCGGGTTTGGACATCGCCATCCTGAAGGCTCCGTAGCAGCCCATCGACAAGCCGGCGACGAATGTCTTATCCGGATCCCGGCTGAGGCCGGGGAAAAACGCGGCGCACAGAGCGGGCAGCTCCTCCGTCAGGTAGCTGTAATACGGACGCCCGTTGACCATGTCGACGTAGTTCGAGAGCGAGGCCGCCGGGGTGACGACGGCGAGTCCGTACGGAGCGGCCCTGCGCTCGATGGCCGATCGCCTCCTCCATACCGTGTGGTCGTCGGTGGCCCCGTGTAGCAGCCACAGCACCGGCGCTCCGCTTGCGTCCCCGCCTTCCGCGACGCCGACCCCTCCCATCGCCTGCGGAAGGATCACGTCGAACGACGCGTTGCCGCCCAGAGTCTCCGACCACGCGTTCACCTGCATCAGCGCCATCGCCCTGCCTCCCGAATGCTTCCGCTCAACCTTTGATGGAACCTATCATGACGCCCTTCACGAAATACTTCTGGACGAATGGGTAGACGAAAAGTATGGGGGCCGTCGCGACGACTATTGTCGCGTACTTGATGAGCGGACGGTAGATGTCGAGGTTGTCGCTGACCATCTGCCCTCCCGAGGTCGCCGCGCTCTGGTTTTGCAGCAGTATCTCGCGGAGTACCAGCTGAAGCGGGTACATGCTCCTGTCCTTGAGGAAAATCGACGCCGGGAACCAACTGTTCCACTGGGCGACGGCGTAAAACAAGACGAGGACGGCGAACGTCGCCTTCACGACGGGCAGCAGTATCTGGAACATGATCCTTAAGTCGCCGGCCCCGTCTATCCTCGCGGATTCCTCGAGGCTGTCCGGCACCTGCAGGAACGCGGTTCTCATTATTATGACGTTCATCACCGACAGCGCGTTGGGAATAAGGACTGCCCACCTCGTATATATAAGGTGGAGGTTGCGAACCTGAAGGAAGTAGGGGATGAGGCCCCCGGAGAACAGCATGGTGAAGGTCATCACCATCATCATCGCCCCGCGGTATCTGACCCTCTTGCGGGACACCACATAACCTGCGGTGAGCGTCAAGAGGGAGCTGATGGTCGTGCCCATGACCACGTAATAGATTGTATTCAGGTAAGCGCCGAGGATGTTCGGGTTCTGGAAAATAAGCTCGTACCCTTTGAGGCTTAGCGGGCCTTTGGGCAGGAGCATGATGCCGGTGGTCGTGCTGACGATTCCCGGGTCGCTTATCGACATGAAAAGGACGTGGAGAAGCGGCGCGACGCAGAGGAAGGCCAATATGGCCAGAAACGAACCGTTGATCAGCTCGAAGGCGCGACGGCCTGGACTCGTTTGTATCGGCATCGCATGCTCCCTTAAAAAAGGCTCGATTCGGTGAATTTCCTGGAAAGGCGGTTTGCTACCAGCAGCATGGCGGTATTGATGAGCGAGTTGAACATGCCGACCGCGGTCGAAAAGCTGAAGTTCATGTCCAGGAGGCCCTTGCGGTACGTAAAGGTGGAAATGATGTCGGAGGTGGAATACGTCGCCGGGCTGTAGAGCAGGAGGACTTTCTCGAAGCCGACGTTGAACATCATTCCCATCCGGAGGATCAGGAGTATGGCGATTGTCGGCACGAGGCAGGGCAGGGTGATGCTCCAGGTCTGTCGCCAGCGGCCGGCGCCGTCGATCTTCGCCGCCTCGTACAGTTCGGTATCGATGCCGGACAGGGCGGCCAGGTAGATTATGCTATTGTAGCCCATGCCCTGCCAAAGATTGGAGCCTATGAAGATTGGACGGAACCATTCGGCCTTGCCTAGAAGATTTCCGGGCGGCCCTCCGAAGAAGCGGACTATCTGGGACAGTATGCCGTCGCTCGCGCTGAACTCCGAAATGATGCCGCAGATGACTACGAGCGAAACGAAGTACGGCATGTAGCTTATCGTCTGGACAGTTCGCTTGAACAGGTGACCGCCCACCTCGTTGAGCATAAGCGCGAATAGTATCGGGACAGGGAAGTTGATCAGGAGGTCCAGGAGGCTCAAGAGGAAGGTGTTTCGGATCAGGCGCCAGAAGTAGTAGGAACCGAAAAAATCCTTGAAGTTCTGGAGCCCTACCCACGCGCTTCCGGCGACGCCCCTGGACGGCTCGTATTCCTGGAAGGCCATCACTATACCCGTCATCGGGATGTAGGCGAACAGGACGAAATAGGCGAGGACGGGGACGAACATCGCGTAGACCGCCGGATGCTTGCGGACGTCCAGAGTTATGTTTCGTATCGTTCCCATATACCTACCCTTCCATCTGGAGAAAGCGGGACGCCGCCTCGGCGCCCCGCCCGAGTCGCGTTACTTGCGTGCGTTGAACCTGTCGAGCGCGGTTTGCTGGATGGCTATGGCGCGGTCGATCTTCATCGACTTGATTTGCTTGACGAACTTGGCGTAGTTGGAAAGTGACTCGCTCCCGGTGATGAACTTGACGGTCATCTCGGTAACGTAGGTAGTTATATCGGGCATTATGTTCGAGTTCTCCTTGGCTTCAGCCTGGGTCATAGTCACCGGCGGCATCACGTACGCGATGTCGTCCTTGCCCCAGACCTCGTAGGCTTTGAGCATCTCGCCCTGGCCTGAGGCGCTGTACACCTGCCACATCCGTTTGTAGTCGATAAGGCCCGGTCCGTCCCAGCGGACCGTTTTGGACATCGCCTGTACCGCGGTGCCTGCGGCCGGTTTAGTGACCTTTTCGGTGAAGACCGGCTTGCCGTCCTTGAGTGCGTAGGTGTCGCCGAGCACGCCGAAGTTGAGGGCGTTCGAGCCCTCGGTCGAATAGAGCTGGTCCAGCCACTTGACCGCCGCGACAGGATCCTTGCACGCCTTGGTGATGGCGACGGCCATCCTGACCGGGTACACCGGGTAGTTGAAATGGATCTGCTGCCTGGACGTCTTTTTCGGCGCCCCGACCGCCTGGAGCCAGTACTTCGGGTTGTCCTTGACCTCGCCGCGGACGATATAGGCGTTGGCGGTCCGGCCCCAGATGGTGGCGAACATGCCCGCCTTGTCGGTGGCGACCAGGTTTGACGGCGCCAGGATCTGGAAGCCCGGGTCGGTCCTTCCCATGAAGTCCGGGTCGACGAGTCCTTCCTTGTACCATTTTGCCATCAGCGAGAGGTAGTCCTTGTAGGCGGGTTCGGTCGGGCCGAATTTGACCTTGCCGTTGACCTGGAAGAACTCTCCTCCGATGTCGAACGCCGAGATGATGTGGTTGTACGCGGGAACGCCTGTGTTGAAAACGAGAAGCGGGGACGGGACCTTCTTCTTTTCCTTGAAGGCCTTGAGAGTCGCGTACCAATCGTCGAGGGTCACCGGGACGGGCAGGCCGAGTTCGTCGAGCCAATCCTTGCGGACGACGAAGCCGGTCCACGCCGGCTCCGGTCCGTCGGTCAGGTGGAACATACCCCAGCGTTTGCCGGAATCGGTGATAGTCAGCTTGGATACCGTCGGGTTCTTCTTCAGCCATGCCTTGTAGTTGGGAGCGTGCTTGTCGATCAGGTCGGAAAGGTCAAGGTAGACGCCGTCGGCTATCGCCTTGTCCGGTCCACCCGGATAGTAGAGGGTACCTTCCCGTTCCTGGATGAAATCGGGGAGGTCTCCCGAGGCGAGCATCAGGTTGAATGCCTGTACTTCCTGGCCGACCGTCGGGTGCACGTACTTGATGGTCGTTCCTGTCTTGCGTTCAAGCTCTTGGACGGCGAGTACGTCGTTCCACGACTTGACGACCTCGATATGGGCCGGGTTGAGGGGAACCCAGTAGGTGAAGGACGCGGGGGCCTGCTTCTGGACCGTTGCCGCCTGTCCGAACGCCGCGATTGGCAAAGCCAGAGCGAGCGCCAAGATACCGATTTTCCTCAGCTTCATGATAAGCTCCTTCCAGGGCCCGGCATGATTTCCGGGTCGCGTGTGGGCAGATTATCAGTATGGAATCCTGATTCCCGAAAGAGACAGTTTTTACTTGCATCCAGTTTTTGCGCCTCAGCCAGGAATAGCTATATCCTGTAAAGAATTGTCAGATTTGTCGTCCAGCTCCCGGAAGGCAGCCGGGGCGACGCCTTCGTAGCGCTTGAAGGCCCGCACCAGGGTCACGCGGCTTCCGCAACCGACCCTGCGGGCTATCTCCTCGACGTGGAGGGACCCATCGGCCAGTAGGCGCTTGGCTTCGCGGACTCTGACGAGGTGTATATAATCCAGGAGCCCGATACCCATGTCCCGCTTGAACGTACGGGACAGGTGTGGAACCGAAAGCCCGAACGATACGGCTATCGAATTGACGCACAGGTTGATATCGGCGGAATTGAGCTCCACGTGCCGCGCGACCGAACGTCCCAGACCCTCTTCCTGGACTACCCTGGACTGCCCTTCCGACAGCGATCCGAACAGCGACCTGATCCTCCGCTCGAGTTCGGGCACCGAGGCGGCGCGCGCCAAGCCGTCGATTTCCACCCTCCCGACTTCCGAAACTCCGCCATTCAATCTCAAGTCGGACAAGAGCTCTATGACGACGGTTGCCGCCGTCGACATCCGGAGCCTGGCGCTCTCGAGTCCCGTCGGCCCGCCGTCCGGGGCGCCCTCGAGGTAGCTGGTGAGCGCATCGGCCGCGCCGTCGAAGTCGCGTTCGCTCAGGCGCTCGGCGACTACCCGCTCCAGCACGCGGCTTCCTCCCGGGGCGAGCGGCAACGGCCCCGAGTCTATAGCGTCGGCTATGACCGTCGCGTCCTCGCGCTCGAACAACCTCATATAATCGATAACCCTGTCGAGCTCGGCCATCGCCGCGGGCAACTCGACTATTGCCTCCCTTACGGTTCCGACGGCGAACGATAGGCCGGCGTCGAATTTTTCCCTGAAAAAGCGCCTGACCACATCGCAGACCGATACTATCTCCTCGACCGCGCCTTCCCGGGTTTCCTCGGTGGAAGCCTTTTGCCCGAGGCCGACCCAGCATACAGTCACGCCTCCCAAGTCTGTCGCGCGAGCCGCGTATCGGGCGCCGAACAGCTCCTCGAGCACCTGCCACGCCATATACCTGATGAGCGACTCGGGCTCTGACCTGGAGGCCGAGCCTGCCGGCTTCGCCGTTACCGAGCCGACGCTCGCCGCGACCAGGATCCATCGTCCGCTTCCCAGTTCGAGCCCCGTCGCCCTGCCCTCATCGAGCAAACGATCCATCATCGCGGGGTGGGCGCGGAGCATCCTGGCCAGGATGGTCGACCTCAGCGACTCCCGTTGCCTCTCGATGGTGTTTTCCAGGTCCGTATGCTGCTTGAGCAGCCTCTCGAGGGAGGCTTCGAGGAAGCCGAAGTCGAGGGCGTCGTCCCGTCCCGGCAGAGCCTCCGAGGTTCCCTGTTTTGCGGCAATCTGGGCGCTGCCGGCGCTCAGGCGCTCATGGAACAACGAGGCGATCCGATGGAGCGGCGAATAATTGCGCTTTGCCATCGCATACGAAAGGAAAAGGATCCCGACCAGGGAAAGGCAGACGTACAGGATGGCGATGCGCCTGACAAACCTGATGGAACCTCGGTAGATGTCGTACGGAATGACGCTGATGTATCGCAGATCGGCCTTGGCGGATCCTATCGACGACAGCATCAGGCGGCCACGCTCCGAGCGAAGGTCGGAGTTCCTGAAGGTCGAAGGAAGTGTCTCGTATCCGGCCCATGTCGGGGACGGGCCTTCCGGTTCCAGGCGCCACACACCGGCTGGCAGCGAAAGGGCGAGCGAAACCTGCCTCTCGCCCTTGATCGTGCGAACGAGCTCCCGAAGCTTCGTTTCGTCGACCCGGATCGCCACGGCCGCGCTCGGCTGCCCGAAGCCTTCGAAATACAGGTTCTGGATGAATACCAAGCCGGGATTGGTTCTGCCGGCAGGAAGCGCTACGAAGCGTCGATAGCCCTCCGAAAGCATCAGATCGACAAACCCGCGCCTGTCGAGGCCGAAATCCCGCAAGGCGACATCGTCGAATTCATCTCCCTGGTAACGGCTGACGCTGGAAAGCACGTAATCGGTTCCGGGGATGTACAGGTAGATCGAGGCTACGAGCTGGTTGGCGACGCTCGCCTGGTAAAGAAATGACTGGACTTCGCTCATCGTCAACCGTTGGTTGACGCTTACCGGAGGGGAGGCCATCACTATCGACTTGACATCCTCGCGGACGGACACCTGGTCGGCTACGCTGGCCATACCCGCGAGCCGGGAATCGATAGCCTCGGCGAGCAAGGACAACGAAACCCTGTTGGCTTCCTCGGTATCTCTGTCTATCCTTGCTATCGACGCAACGTAGATCAGGGAACTGACGAGCAAGGGGAACGCGGCGAGCAGGGCGTAGGAAGCCATGATTCGCCTGAATGTCTCGAGGGTAAATGAGAAGAAATGCGCCTTGCCGCCCATTCCTCGACCCTTTCCTACACAAGCGACAAGCTCCGACAACGCCGGGAAAACCCGAGCGTAAGCTCCCTCGTTGCCAGCTGTCAAGTTGAATCTTTTTCAAGCGTGTATTTGCCATAGTGTACGCAAACGTACAGAAGCCCTCGAAGCGAATCAGTATCGTACACATAGGGCCGTGATTTCCATCAAACCGGCCAACAGGGATGCGTAATTATCAAGGGGGACACTATGTCGGAAAAAAGCGATGACAGGAAGATAAGCGAAGCGCTTGATCTCCTGGAAGATATGGCAAAAAGCAAGAAGGCGGAATTGCAGGCGATGGTCGCCGACAGATACTCCAATCTGGAGGAGCTGTTCGGTGCCTTTGCAAAAGATCTTGGTACCCAGGTCAAGGAGAGCTACGAAGAGGGAAAGGATAAGGTCATAGGCCTCGTATCGAGTTTCGACAAGATGGTTCGCCGGAATCCTTGGCCCTACATCGGCGGTGTCGCGCTCGGAGTTTTCATTCTTGGAGCTCTCCAGGGTAGATCAAAAAGATAGGATATACCCAAAGGGGGGAGCCATGGGCAATTTGAATTTTCCGGCAAGTTTCTTCAAG
>CAZKJA010000178.1:489-7798 GCA_964552925.1 uncultured Treponemataceae bacterium | reverse complement strand
CAGCACGCCCGCCAGGTCCTTGGGCTTCTCGAGCGCCGGCGCGCTCGTCACCTTGAAGTCGACCCCGAGCTCGTGGCTCAGGATGCCCGCGAGCGTCGTCTTGCCGAGGCCGGGCGGCCCCATGAGGAACACATGGTCGAGGGCTTCTTCCCGGCCGAGCGCGGCTTGTATGAACACCGCCAGATTTGCCTTTATCGATGCTTGCCCGAGGAACTCGGCGAGCTTCCTCGGCCGCAAGGAGTTCTCGCGGTCGTCCTCGAAGGCGTCGAAGGCGCCGGATACCAGGCCCGGCTTCGTAGCCTCGCTCATCCGGCACTCAATTCAACGATCGCAAGCCGGAAAATCTCCTGTTCGCGCGCGCTTGCGGATTCGCTTGTGATACGGCTCGATGCGATCCTGGCTACAGCTTCCGAAACCCTCCGCCTGTCATAGCCCATGTCGACGAGCGCCCGTATGATATCATCATGCGGACCCGAGGGTTCGGCGCCAGGCATTGCCGATCGCGACGGCAGCTTGCCCTTGAGCGAGAACACCAGCTTCTGCGCTGTTTTTTTACCAAGGCCGGGCACTGCTTCAAGACGGGCAAGGTCTTCTGATTCAAGCGCCCGTTCGAGGTCGTCGGCTCCTATCCCGCCCAGGATCTTGAGAGCCTGCTTTGGGCCTATGCCCTCAACGGTCATCAATTCAAGGAATATCGATCTATCAGACTCGCTTGAAAAGCCGTAGAGTCGCATCTGGTCCTCCCGGTGAAGGAGCCAGCATAGCGCCTTGGTTTCATCTCCGAGGCGGCCGAACGAGTCAACGGATCTCGCCGGGACGGAGAACTCCCACTCGACACCGTTGTTGTCGATCCTGATGGTATCTGCGCCTTTGAATGAAAGCGTTCCGCGCACGGAGTTGAACATGGCCGGGATTATAACCGGCCGGCTCGAAGCGCATCAACCGCATGCGCCCGTATATGCCTTCCCTGGCAATGGCAGATGGCGACGGCGAGGGCATCGGCGGCGTGGTCCGGTTTGGGTACTGCGGCAAGGCCGAGGACGAGCCGCACGAAAGCCTGCACATCTTCCTTGCCGGACCTGCCGGAACCGGTGGCGGCTTTCTTCACGTCATTGGGGCTGTATTCGTTCATGGAGAGGCCGCCGTCACGGCACGCAAGCCTGATGACGCCGCGGGCTTCCGCCACACCGAGCGCGCTCGAGACGTTCCGGGAGAAATACAGCGACTCCATCGCCGATTCGGATGGTTTGTAGTCCGCGATCACCCGTCCGAGCGTATCCCTGATCGTTGCAAGGCGTTCGGACATGTCGGAGCCGGCCTTGGTGGCGATGCATCCATGAGCCGTATAAATGATTCGGGCGCCGTCAAGGTCGACGACGCCCCATCCGACCGAAGCCAAGCCCGGGTCGATGCCGATGACGCGGACCATGTTCCGTCCGCGTTCCACGGCTATTCCTCCGTATCCTCGGGGAGGTCGGCGTTGTGGTAGACATTCTGCACATCGTCGCTCTCTTCGAGTTTGTCTATCAGCTTCTGTATCTTCGATCCGGCGTCCTTGTCCGTTGCCACGTACGACTCGGGGATCATCGATATTTCCGCCCCGTCGGTCTCCATGCTTGCGGCGTTGATCGCGTTCAACACTGTCTCGAAGGATTCCGGGCTCGTATACACGACTATCTCGCCGCTTTCGTTGACTATGTCGTCCGCCCCGCCTTCGAGCGCCACTTCCATCACCTTGTCTTCGGTGTACTTCTCGCCGTCGAGCGAGATGACGCCTTTGCGCGCGAACAGCCTGAGGACCGCGTTCGAGGTGGCGAGCGAGCCGCCAGACCGCGTTAGCAGGTTTCGGACTTCGGCGGCCGCCCTGTTCTTGTTGTCGGTAAGCACCTCTATCAGGACTGCGATTCCCCCGGGGGCGTAGGCTTCATACACAAGCTCCTCGTAGATCGCGTTGCCGAGCTCTCCGGTACCCTTCTTTATCGCCCTGTCAATGTTGTCCTTGGGCATATTCGCGCCACGCGCCTTGAGTATTGCCGTCCTGAGGCGGGCGTTTGAATCGGGATCTCCGCCGCCCATGCGCGCCGCGATGGAAATTTCCTTGATAAGTTTCGTGAAAATCTGGCCGCGCTTCGCATCGGCTGCACCCTTCTTGTGCTTGATCGTCGCCCATTTGCTATGGCCTGACATTGTGACTCCTTGCCGTGCTTGAAACCTGTAAATAGTGGTAACGCATGGTATTTTTTCGGGTTGGATAGTACCACGCACCGTCATTTTCTGTCAACAATACGACCAAACGGCGGGGGAATCGTCTATAACGCAACAAACAGTAATGTTTATTTTATTTAGAGCCGCTCAAAATACCAAAACCCCCGTCTGTAAACGGGGGTCTGGTAAAGCAGGCTTCAAACTCAATGTTGCTGCTTGCTTACGCTGATCTTGTTCTTTTTGACGCCGTCCTGGACCAAGTCTACCCGCATCTTGTCGTACCAAGCGAAATCGAAAGGCTTTTTGCTCCGTACCGTATACTTGACCGCGGCTTCGAGGTCGTCCTTACAGGTTTCGCAGAGGTCGAACTCCCTCAATTGGAAAAAAGTCCTCGTGGGAATCGGATCGACCACTTCTTTTTTGCACACATCGCAGTACAAGTGCTTCATACTACTCTCCTCGATTGCTATCGATTGCCATGATTCTATAGTATACAAAGTTGAATGTCGAGAGGAATAGAACAAAGCGGTGAAAGAGGATTTCATGGACGACTACCCGTTTGACGTCGATGGCAGGCAATTCAGTCCACGCAAGGTCATGGTGATAGCCGAGATAGGTACCGGTCACCAGAATGACAGGCAGAGGGGCGCCGAGCTTGCCTCTGCCGCTGTCGAGTCTGGCGCGGATTGCGTAAAGTTCCAGCATGTCTATGCGGACGAAATAATACATCCGGCTACCGGTATGGTACCGCTTCCGGGAGGATCTGTCCCGCTCTACGAACGGTTCCGGGAATTGGAGACTGGTCCTGATTTCATCGCAGTCATGAAAGAGACCGTAGAACGGCTCGGTGCCATCTTCCTGTGCAGTCCGTTCGGTCAGCGAAGCGTCAGGGAGTTGCGTTCGATGGGTGTCCGCGCGATGAAGGTCGCCAGCCCGGAACTCAATTTCTTCCAGTTGCTCGACGAAATCGCTTCCTGCGGATTGCCGACTCTCCTTTCTGCCGGCGTTTCGACATTGTCGGATATCGAGCAAGCCCTCGACCACTTTGACCGCCGTGCGGGAAATATCGCCCTGCTGCACTGCGTGACAGCCTATCCAGCCCCGGAAACCGACTACAACCTGCGCGTCCTGCCCTTGCTCTCGGGCTTGCTGGGTATCGCTACCGGCGTCTCGGATCATTCCCTCGATCCGGTGCTCGTACCGGCTTTGTCGGTCGCGATGGGGGGTTCGATAATCGAGAAGCACTTCTGCCTGTCACGGAAAGACAAAGGGCTCGATGATCCGATCGCGCTTGAACCGGGTGCTTTTGCGGAGATGGCGCGGGCGATTCGTTTTGCCGGGAAGGCAACGGCCCCTGATACCATAACCGGACTCAAGGAACACTACGGAAGCGATACTGTGGAAGCGGTCCTTGGAAGCGGCCGAAAGGAACTCGCGGCCAGCGAGAGAGGCAACTATCTGCGTACCAACAGATCGATCCATGCACGACGTGCCGTCTCGAAGGGCGAGGTACTGGATACTGGCAACCTGGCCATACTCCGGACGGAAAAAATCCTCAGGCCCGGAATCCATCCCAGATACCTTGATATCGTGACCGGCCGCAAGGCGGCGAGGGACATCCCGGACGGCGAAGGCGTGGAATGGGAGGATATCGGCGCGCGTTAGCCGGGCTAGCCCAGGCGCACTATAGTCTTGCCGTGGCCACCCTCTTCGGGACGCGCGTAATGGAAATCGAGCACCCCCGGAGCCTTTGCCAGGGTTTCCTTGACCCCCTGCTGCAAGACCCCCTCGCCCGTACCGTGGATTATTGAAAAACTTGTCAAGCTTTCCATAGTGGCGGCATCGAGTTGGCTTTCGAGCGCGCTTATCGCCTCCAGCAGCCTGTATCCCCTCAAGTCCAACTCAATTACGGCCCGGTTTGCCCTGCCCGAGACCGGTTCGAGCGTCACATGGGGCGTTCCCGCATCCAGTTCCGCGGTCGGTTCAAGGTCAGCCTCGTCGACTGTAAGCCTGAGCGCGTCGGTTTCAACGAGCCAGCGGCCACCTTTGACGGCTCGAAGCACCCTGCCCCGCTTACGGCCCGGCAGGACAATTACCGAAATGCCTTCCGCGATGACGGCGGGAATCGACCTTCCCGACTTCAGGTCGCGTTCCATCTTCCGTGCGGCCAGTTCCGATTCATGGACCCTTGAATCAAACTCGGCTATGAAATCCTTGACCGCCTGCATCTTCGCCTTTGTCAACTCACCCTCGCGCAACTCGCGGACAAGGTTCTCGAGCGTCTTGCGGCTTTCGGAGAGCAGGTTCTTGAGTTCGGATACGCCTTGCGTGCGCAATTCCGCCTCCTTTTGCCTGAGCTTCAATTCCTTGAGATCGGCTTTGCGCTGTTCTTCCATAGCTCCGCGCAACCTTCGCTTCTCTTCGTCCCGCAACGAGTCGAGTTCGCGGTGCTTCATCGAGAGGCCCTGTATCAAGGCGGAGATGTCGGTTCTTTCCTCGCGCAGGTACTTCCTCGCACCCTCGACCACGGCGGAGGGCACACCGTTCCTTGCGGCAATGTCGAGCGCCCGGCTTTCCCCGGGAACCCCCATGAGTATCCTGTACGTCGGCGACAAGGTATCCTTGTCGAAGTCGACCGAGGCGTTGAGTACCCCCTCCTTGGTATAACCGAAATTCTTGAGGATGCCGTGGTGGGTCGTCACAAGGGTGAGAGCGCCGCGGTCGATGAACACGTCGAGAAGCGCCATCGCGATGGCGCAGCCCTCCTCGGGATCGGTTCCCGAGCCGAGTTCGTCGAGAAGCACAAGGCTCCGCCCGCTCGCTCCTTCGACTATCCTCGATATCGCCTTCATATGGCCGGAGAATGTCGACAGGGACTGGTCCATCGATTGCTCGTCCCCGATATCGGCCCAGACTGCGTCGAAGACAGGCAACGCGCTGCCCGCCGACGCCGGGATTGCAAGTCCGAATTGGTTCATGAGCGCCAGCAAACCCGCCGTCTTCAGCGAGACCGTCTTGCCGCCGGTGTTCGGTCCGGTGATTATTAGCGTACGGGCACCCTCTGGCATCCTCAGGTCTATAGGCACCGCGCCCGAACCGAGAATAGGGTGGCGGGCGCGCACCAGGTCGATGCCGTGCGTGCCTGGCTCCGCGAACACGCCGTCGTTCATCTGCGAGTAACGCGCGCGCGCGTAGAGGCTGTCGAAGGCAGCGCAGGCCGCGCGGGCGGAGGAGATCGAGTGATGGTACCCGTGGAGCACGGCGGTTGTCTCGCGGAGGATGCGCTGGAGTTCCCTGTGGTAACGCGCCTCTTCTTCGACGAGCTCGTTGTTTTTTTGCACAAGGGCCTCTGGTTCGATGTAGACCGTCTGGCCGGTAGCCGAGACCTCGTGGACTATCCCCTTGAACCTGGCCTTCGCGCCGGCCTTCACCGCCAGCACCGTCCGGCCGTCCTTCTGTGTGGGCACGTCGTTTTGGAGCAGGGAGCGCAGTGCCTCGTCGTGGAAAAACGAGTCGGTCGTCCGCTCAATCTCCATGTGCAAGCGTCGAATCCTGGAACGGATTTCACGCAGCTCCGGCAGGTCCTTCACCTCGCCGTCCTGACCGACTATCCTGAATGCGGCCGCCGCCACGGGCGTCAGGTCGGGCGCGGCGGCGAGTTCCGCCTGGAGTCCGGAGTTCCTGACGCCGGAAAGCCACGCGACAAGACTCCCGAAGGCGTCGGCCCACATGCCAAGCGCCCACAACTCCTCGATGCCAAGGCTGGTCCCCGGCTTCAGGATGACCCTGGATGGTTCGTCGATGGGGATGAAAGTCCCTCCGGGAAGGTTCCGGCCGTCCCTGAACATCTCCCGGGCGTCTGAAGACCGCTGTTTCGATTCGGCGACGGCTGCCGGTTCCGTCTCGGGCAGCGATGATGCCAAGGCGCGGGAGCCTTCCTCGCTAAGGCAATATCCCGCGACGTCATCGCGGATCCTGTCAAAATCGAGCAAACGCAGCGTGTGGTCATGCATCTTCGAAATCATCCTCATGCACGCGCCTGGGACGCCCGACCTTCCTGGCGTAGGCGCGGTTTTCTTCGAGTTCCGCAAGGATTCTCGCGTAGCTTTCGTAGCGGTCTTCGTGGACTTCGCCGGATTCCAGGGCCTCGATGACCGCACAACCCGGTTCGTCGAGGTGTTTGCAGCGTGGCCCGTGCGTGCATCGCGACGACAGCCGTTTTATCTCCGGGAAACACGCGCCGAGGGTGACGGGATCTATACCGCGGACCGCCAGACGCCTGAACCCCGGAGTGTCGATGACGCGCGTGATTCCGTCTGCGAGGTCTACGAGGATGCCGGCCACAGTCGTATGCCTACCCCGTTCGAATTTCTCGCACACCTCGCCCACCTTGAGCCCCAGCCCAATTTCCAGCGAGTTGAGGATCGTGCTCTTGCCTACTCCAGACTGGCCAACGAAAACGCTGGTCCTGCCCCGGATCCGTTCACGCAATGCCTCTATCCCGAGCCCCGTATCCGCGCTCAGTTCGACCGTCTCGAAGCCTATCCGTCTATAATCCGCCATGCGCTCGGCTACGTCATCGCCGATGCCAAGATCGACCTTGTTGAGGGCGATGATGAAGGGAAGCCCCTCCGCCGCAGGTTCCAGTGATACGCGGTCTATGAAGCGGGGGCGGAACGGCGGCATCCCGGCGCTCGTGACACAGACTACGATGTCCATGTTCGCCGCTATTGCCTGTATTGCCTTCCCCTTCTCGTTGTACCGCCAAAACAGGCTTTTCCGCGGCACAAGCGACTGTATTGTGCCTGTTCCGGCGGAAGCGGGCTCCCATTCCACCAGATCGCCGGCGGCCAGAGGATTGTAGAATCGTTCGGCGCCTTTGAGCTTCTTACCCTTTAGTCCGCAACGGATCAGCCTCCCTCCGGCGGATTGCACCACGAAGGTATTGTTCGCTCCCGACAAGACCGTTCCGCAGCTCAAGACAGGCATCCCATCGGAACCAGGTCGAATAGCCGCGCGAAATCTGACAGGGTCGGACACAATTCGCCTTCTCCGGTAACGTACAGCTGATCGCTTATTTCCCGCTCTCCGGAGAAGCCGACTG
>CAZKJA010000178.1:0-479 GCA_964552925.1 uncultured Treponemataceae bacterium | reverse complement strand
CGGTCCGGCAATTTCCTCGAACTCGCTTGAGAGGTGAAGGAAATGGGTACAACCCAGCACAATCGCGTCAGCTCCCGAAGCGAGCAGCTTTCCAAGCCCGGGGCGGACGGCCTCGAGCCGCTCTGTCCTGGAAGCCCGGATATATCTGTGCTCCACAAAATCGACGAGCGGACCATCCGCTTCCGCGACAATCGTACAATGGGCGGCATGTTCCCTGGCGAGCCGCCAGAGATACTCCGCGGCGACCGCTCCCGGGGTGGCAATGACACCTATACGCCTCACGCCGGGAATGCCGGCGGCGGCCTTTATGGCGGGTACGGTGCCGACAACCGGTATTCCGGGAATCGCGGCACGAATTTCGTCTATCGCCAATTCGGTGGCGGTATTGCACGCGACGACGACGGCTTTCGGATCGGTTTTGTCGACGATTGCCCGGATTGCCCGCACAGACAGCTACACGACGCTGGATCGGCTCTTGA
>CAZKJA010000177.1:0-7852 GCA_964552925.1 uncultured Treponemataceae bacterium | reverse complement strand
TGATATTCAATAATGAATTATCTTGTTGATCCTCCTAAATCTTGATCATCTTGTTCCGACTTTCCTTTTTCCTCTGCGCCTCTGCACGAGAACCCCAAATTTATCGCACATTGATCCACGATGTCCTTGGCGAGGCCCGAGTGACATCTATTTTGGGGAACTGGTCTGCAGCCGCTTTTCAACTGCCAACAGCAATCCATCAAAGCTTTCCGATGATATGCTACCTCCCTTTTCGTCGGGTATGACCGCGTGGTTTGAAGATGGTTGTAAGTTAGAATGTTTATTGTGGCTGTTACGGGGAGGGGGTGCGGGAAAGCTAGAAAGCCCTCCCGAAAATCCCGGGAGGGCCGGATTACAGTATTGTTAAACTAGGTCAATCAAAGTTGTACAAGTCCAAAACCTGGGCTGAGGTCAGAGTGACATTGTATATACGCAGATCGTCGATATACCCCGTCCAGTAATTGGAAGAGGTGCCGCTGTCGATGTACAGATAGGTGCTGTTACTGGACGCCGTTCCAGGATGCGCCGTTGTTTGCATGAGCGCTCCGTTTTTGTATATGCGGATATTCGATCCGTCATAAGTACCTACGATGTGGTGCCAAGTGTTAAGAGCCAAGGTCGTGGTAGCGCTGCTGGTAGAAGGAGTGCTGATCGTCATCGTTACTTGGGTGCCACTAAATCCCACGCTGAAGTCGCCGCATTTTATCGCCCACATGAGGCTCGTTGTCAGCTTCGTCGGGTAAATCCAGTACGAGACCGACACCTTCTTCCGGTCGGTAGACATGAAGGTATACTCACTGCTGGTCACCTTTTCACTATAAGGATAGAAGTAGGCGGAGTAGGAACCAACGAAATGGGTTGTGCTGAATGTGGGGCTGCCTGATGTAATGGAGAAGTTATCATATGTCGAATCCGCAAGACCGACGTCAGTCCAAGCACTTTCGAACGCCCAATACCCGTTGAGGCCGAGCCGTTGCCCACTAACGTAGCCAGACCAGACCCCGGGGTAGCTGGAGCTGTTGCTATATGCCCGGATCTTGTAATACATAGACGTATTGTAACTCGAGGGGGCGAGGATTTTAGTCGTTGTCGTCGCATAGGTATAGTAATCATATATCCCCGTCGCGGAATTATACTGATAAATCCTGTAACCATCCGCTCCTCCCGCCGGTGCCGTCCATGACAGCTGGATCGAGTTCGTTAACATTTGGGTCCGCGCTGTCAGTCCGGTAACCGATGCCAATCCCTTGTACCCCGCGTTGTACGCCGAGTAGTCGCTGTAATACCCGTTAGCCTGCGCCCTGACTTCGTAATAGTACGTAGTCGAAACAGCCGGGGCGGTATCTGTCCAGGTCGTGCCGGTCACAGCGCCGGAGACATCCAGATAGGTTCCATTATACGTGGCACAGCGGTAGACATAATAATTTGTCGCGTCCGTCACTGTCCCCCAGGCGATGACGACCCCGGTTGAATTCTCGCCGTCCGATGCCGTGACGGACGCGGGCGTAGCCAATTTCCGCACGCCGGAATCATACGTCGAATAATCACTGTAGTAGCCATTCGCGTATCCGCGCACTTTGTAATAGTAGATTATTCCTGGCGTTGCCGAAGAATCATTATAACTGGTTCCTGTCACGCCGCTGGAGGTTTGCAGGAGATACGTGCCCGTGGAACTCGTAGCCCGGTAGACATAGTAACTTGTAGCTCCGGTAGCCGCGCTCCAGCTTACAGTGACGTACGAGCTGCTCGTGTTGTCGGTCGCCGCTATGCTTGCCGGGGCGGAAACTGCCCTGATGCCGGAATTATAGGACGATTGCGCACTGTATAACGTGCCCCCATACGCACGCACTTTATAATAGTAAAACGTTCCTGGAGTGCCCGTAGAATCGGTATATGGTGACGATGCGGTATTGCCAATATTCGTGTACGTCCCGGTAGAGCTTGTAGCGCGGTCGACATAATAAGCCGTCGCATCAGCCGAGGCGGTCCAGGACACCGTAATCGATGTCGTACTCGTCCAGTCGGTAGCGCTGACGCTGGTTGGGGGCAATGGCTGGACGGCGAGTAATTTTGATCCGTTCGTGGACCAATTGCCGGCTTCGTCGCGTTCATTGACGTTGACCGTATGGTTGCCGAGAGCCAAATCGCTCGCGGAAGTATAGCTTGTCGTCGTAGCCGGGGATGTCCAGGCGCCAGCATCTACTTGATACCTGAAGGTGGCGTTGCCTCCGCCTCCACCGGACCAGCTCCAGGTAGGCGTACGATCCGTCGTAGGTGTCGTTCCGCTGACTACGGGAGCGCTTGGAGCGACGCTATCATATTCGATGTTTCTATCCACTACGGCACCGAACGCGACAGGGCTCGTCGCCCTGAAAACCGCGTATACTGTTTGGGTTCCTTGGGTGGACGAAAGCGTCAAGTTAAAATCAGTCGCTACCGTTTTCCATGACGCGCCATCAACCGCGGAAGGATCAGAAGCCTCGGCATACGAGGTCGTCGCATACCATTCCGTCGCATTCGAGGATGAGTCAACCGTCAAATCAACCGACGTCACGCGGGAAAACCCTTCGAGGCTGTCCGGGTCAGTGCTGGTTACTGAATATATCCCTTTCGGAGCTATGCCGGTTTCAAAACCCCAAGTCATGGAGCTGGAAAGTTCGCTGCCATCGCTACCAGTTAAACCATCGATTGTTATTGAATATCCTGTCGTGTCCTCAAGATACGGATTCGGCCTGATCTTGAGGAGCCGCGTGCTCGAGTCATACGTCAGGATCCATGGCACCTCGACAGGAGTGGCTTCCTGGCTCATTATCCGTACCGTCTCGGTGGTCACGGAGTCAAGGTCAAGTTCGCGATCGAACTGAATTCTAATATCATTGCCAGGGTTGACGGTTATGGCGTTTTCTGCCGGTGTGAAACTTACCACCTCCAGGAATCTTTTGTTCGCCTTCATCACCTCGACCTGGACTTCCTCGAGCAGGTCGACGGGGTTGTCGCAGGTGGTCGAAAGCACTGTCGCCGCGACCACGAGCGATATGGCGAGGAGGTGCTTGCGGCGAATCATTCGTTCCATGTGTCTACCGTCCTGTTTTCGGCGTCCGATGCGCGGGATACCGTATCAGAGGGGAAGTATTTTCCGGCTGCGGCCGGGTTGGCGCTCTGGAGCTTGGCTACCGTGTCGCGGAACTTGATGATGTCTCCGTCGGACTGGGCGGCCCGTGCGAGCCCTACCAGCGCTATTGTGTCACCCGGGGCGGCTTTAAGCGCCCTGGAATACATGTCTGTGGCCTTCTTCATGTTCCCTGCCAGGTATTCGACGTTGCCCAGGTTTATCAATGCGGGCGCGAACTCGCCCTTCTTGAGCGCCGCGTTGAACTGCGCGCGGGCATCGTCGAGCAGGCCGAACTGCGCGTACAGGATGCCAAGGCGGTTGGAAGTCTTCTCGGTTTCCTTGCCGCTCTTGAGCGCCTGCTGGAGGCTGGCGATCCGTGAGGCGACTTGCGAGCGGGAGAAGCGGTCCATCTCGGCGCGGTAGGCCGCGCTCAATTTTTCCATCGGCGGGAGCGTTACGCCGAGACCGGCTTCGGCGAAGCCTATCGGGGAGTATAATTCCCACGCCTTGCGTACCGGGTAGAATCCGGCCTGGCCGGCGGCGTTGGCGTCGCGCCACTGCTTGGCTCCGACCGACCATGCGCGCACGAAGCCGTCCTTTACGATCGTTACCTCGACGGGTATCCATACGCTGCCATCGCGGATTATTAGGTCGCTGGAATCCTGGAACATCCTGGCGGCGTTTTCCGGGGTCAGGCCCGTGTTGAAGGCGACGTAGATATGGCCGGGCGTGGTGACGAACGCGCTCGGTATGCCGATCGACTCGAGCAGGGAGCAGTACATCACGCTCAGGTCGTCGCAATCGCCGGCCCGGTACGCGAGGGTCTGGTTGGGGAACTGCAGGAAGTCGACAGTGGTTTCGCTGCTGGAGGAGGCGACGAACGGCGTCGACGGATCTATCGCGTACCCCATGCCGTATTCTTTCAGCGCCTGGAACAGGCCGAGTCCGGTACGGAACTCGAACGAGACGGCCGCGGCTCCCTGGTCGGCCCGCACCATGCTCGCTATGCCTTTGGCGAACCCGAGGATTATCGGGTCCTTGGCCGTCACGAAGGCGGCGGCCTTGCGGTCGTCGTCCCAGGTCATCGCGTTGCGGTTCTGCACGTCGACGGTGACGGGCACCCTCTTCTCGGTCTTCCTGCCGAGGTAATAGTACTCGATCACGACCTCGCCGGCTGCCTTGGTCCCTTCTGTCACCCGGAATATCGAATCGTTGAACAGAGCGAATATCGGTATCTCGCGCGACTCGCCGCTTTTGAGCACGGGAATCTCGGCTGACAGGCGCGGGGAATCCATGTACTGCTTGGCGTAGAACGACACGCGCAGTTTCTCGAGGGGCAGGTTCTCTTCGTTGGCGAGTTGCACCGTGCCGAGCGGGTTCTTGTCGTAGTAGCTGTAGAACAAAGGGAAGACGCTGCCGAGCTTGGGGTCGAGCCTTATGTCGGTGCCCTTGCGGGAGCCGGCGAGGTCGTAGGTCAGGCCGAGCTGGACCGACATGCCCTGGTAGAGCACGCCGTCGGGGATGAACAGGTGCTTGTACCTGGCGCCCAGGCTCATCCCTATGCTCGGGTTGAGCCTGACGAGGAACTCGCCGCCGCCTTCGACGAAGGGGTTGCGCACCGAGTTTTCGCCCAGGAGCGCGACGTACATGCCGCCTCCGGCGCTCGCGCGCAACGATATCCTCGGGTTGGGCGACAACGAGGCGCCCAGGGCCGCGCCGGAGGAGACGAAGGACATCGCCGTGGTGGCGCCGTTGAGCGGCAGGAAGTCGTAGTCGATGAAGGCGCGTCCGAACATGAACCTCGCGAACGAAGGTGCCAGCTCGCCGCGGATGGTGCCGCCTCCGCCGATCGAGTAAGCGACCAGATCGCTATCGATCAACGGGCCGAAAGGAACTGCCACGCCGGGGAGGAACGAGACTGTGACATCGGAGTTCTGGCTGAACGCAGGGAGAGAAACAGCCAGGATCATGACAACGACAAGAACGCGCTTAGGGCTACCCATTCAGTGCCTCCCCCGCTTAACATTTATGCAACGATAATTATGTTTTGTTCTATTTTACCGCAAATAAACAAAAATTCAGAGCATTTTTTCAATCATGTAGAAAGAAACAAGCTGCGGTCAATACTATTCATTGCGAGCGGGTTCCTTTCCGTTCAGAACACCTCCCGTACAGCCTCAACGCCAAGGGATAGAACAGAGCCAAGTACACCAGGGCCCCGGCAAGGTCCGCGACGTAGTGGTACCCGCAATAGACGGTGGCGACAAGGATGAGCGCGGCGTTGACCGAGAGCGTGGCCGCGATGGGCTTGGCGTGCCTTTTGGCGGTCAGCGCTATCACTATGCTGACTATGACGTGCGTGCTGGGGAAGGCGGCCCCGGCATGGTCGCTTGTCCGGTAGATGAAAGCCATGATCCGGGTGAACGGTCCGTGCATGTACGCCTCGGTGAGGGCCTTGGTCGCCGGATCGAAGCGGCCGCCGACGACCGGCAGGACGATGTATCCAAGGCAGGTGACGTAGAAGATGAACATGGCGACGGCTATATATTCCGGAAGCGCCCGGCGGTTCTTGACGTACAGCCAAAGGGCGAATCCCGGGATCGTCGCGTAATACAACACGTACGAACCGTGCAGGAGCTCGGACAGCAGGAACGATTTGAACGTGAGCATCAGCCAGGAACTAGGAACCGAGCCGAGCAGCGATGTCTCCAAGGCGATGAACCAGGGGTCGAGGTCGTTCTTGAAAAGCACTGTGTCGAATGAGGTGACGGCGACGAAGAAGTACGCGAGGAAGGCCAAGGGGTACGCCTCGCGGAGAAGTCCCTGCAGCCATCTGGCTACGCGCATGCCTTGGGGGCCCGGTTCGGGACGGCTTTCGGGGCCGCCGAGCGCGATGACCGCAAGGCTTGCCGCAAAGCACGCGACGTAGCCGCCGAGGATCGGCAGGGGCGTTTCAATAGCCTTCCATGTCGCCGCGATAAACACGATATTGACAAGTATGAAACCCAGGGTCAGGTAGTCGACAAGTCGGAATCTTCCGCGCAGCTTGCTGGTCACTGGGCCCTCCACCGATGTATGGGCCAGAGTATACATGATGCCGCCGTTTCCGGGACAGTCCGGAGGGGACTGAGGTAGTATTGCCGACGTATGGATGGAAGCACCAAAGATTTTGTAGTTCCTCGAACCTTGTGGTTGGCTGCAAAGGGTACTATCCCTGCCAGGGAAGCCCCATTCAGACTACCGCTAATAGTAGCCTTTATACCTGGCAACAAGGTTCGAAGAACTAACCCCGGTTTTCGACCCACAAGACCTGGTAGCCCTCAAGAGCCAAGGCTCCGCCCTCGGTGCGTCCAAGAGCCAGAGGTCGGCCAGCCACGGGATCGAAACCGGCAACGGCGCCGTTCCACGGCCCGGGCAGTTCCACGGCGGCGGCTTTGTCGGAGCAGTTGACTAGCGCGAGCACGGCATTCTTGCCATCCCCGCGTTCGACGGCGAATACCGGTCCCGCCGCCGGCCAGGCTCTGCGCCCTGAAGACGGCGAGAACGCCGGGCGCTTCGCGCGCTCGCGGAGCAATGACGAGAGGCCCGCGAACGCGATCGAGCGCATCGAGCCTGGCTCGTCGAGCGCGGCTTCGAGTTCGTCGAGGGTGGGGCGCTCCCTGTTGATCGCGCGGTTGTAGCCGAGCAGCTTCGGCCCCTCCTTCCAGCCGCGCGAACCGAACATCGAGTGGAAGTACAGCGCGGGCACGCCGTCCATAGCGCAGGCCACCGCGTAGCTGGCGCAGAGCGCCCTCGCACGCTCCGCCTCATCGGCGTCCGGCCGGGAGACGGCGTCCGCCCACGAGACGTTAAGCTCGTAGGGCGCGGGCCCGTCGGGCGTCGCCTTGTACGACACAAGTCCTCCCCGCTCCACGACCGCCTCTATCGTCAAATCGAAGTCCGGCACAAGCTTGCGCGCGGGGGTGACGCCTATGCCGTCGTGTGAGGCCAGGAAGTTGAGCATTGTTCCGCCGGCGGGTACGCGCAGCTCTGCGGCCCAGCGCGCCAAGGGCCCGGCGTCGCCTGTCGCGAAGGCGTGGAGCACGAGTGGAGGCAGGCTGAAGTTGTAGACCATGTGCGCCTCGTCGCCCGAGCCAAAGTAGGACATGTTCTCGTCGTGGGGCACGTTGGTCTCGGTGAGCACTATCATGTCCAGGCCCAGCGAGTCGATGATGGCGCGGAGCAGCTTGACGACCGCGTGCGTCCGGGGCAGGTGGGCACAGCTCGTGCCGTCCTCCTTCCACAGGTAGGCGATCGCGTCGAGCCTCAGGAGCCCAGCCCCGCGCGCGGCGTAACCGAGCATTATGTCGACAAACTCGGCCAGCACGGTTGGCTCGGAGAAGTCGAGGTCGACCTGGTCGGCGCTGAACGTTGTCCAGACGCCTTTTGTGCTGCCGTCGTCGAGCGTCACCGGGGTGATCAGCGGGTGGGTCCTGGGCCTGAGGACGGTTCTCGCGTCATAGTCGAGCGGGCGCGTTATGAAGAAACGGTCGTACGGTTTCTTTCCGGCCTTGAACGAGGCGAACCAGGCGCTCTTCGCGCTCGCGTGGTTGATAACCAGGTCGAACGCCAAGATCCGTCCCTTGCCGACAGCGGCGATGTCGTCCCAGCCGCCGAGCGCTGGATCTACGGTCCTGTAATCGATCACAGAGAAACCGTCGTCCGAGGAATACGGGAAGAACGGCAGGATGTGGACGTAGC
>CAZKJA010000176.1:0-7853 GCA_964552925.1 uncultured Treponemataceae bacterium | reverse complement strand
CGGCGAGCGCGGCTTGCGCGCCGAGTCCCGACGCTACCTCGATGCCGCGGCCGGTCGGGTATCGGGTACCCACGATCGCGACAGCGGGGCGGTCCTGGTCGGGCATGGCGCCCCGCACGTATACCATGAAAGGCGGCCGCGCGGTTTCCCGCAAAATAGCAGGATATCCCGGATCGAAATACGAAAACGCGGAACCGCCGGTCCTGCCAAGGAATGCCGCGTCGAGTTCCGCCAACGCTATCCATCCTTCGGGATCCCAGGCGTCCTCGACTATCCTGCGCTGTATCATGTATTCCGCTTCAGAACGGCGCAGGCCACGTACGGACCTGGAGCCGAGCCTGTCCGCGAGACGTATCTTCTCCCGAGCGGAAAGGATCCGCATCCGGGCTATTGCCATGTTTTTCGCCGGGTCGAAGTCATTCGCCATACAATTCCTTAAGGATCGCCTGCTTGTTCTCGTTTGCCTGTTTTTTCACGTCCTCGAGGGTCGTGGCCTTGATTACATTGTCGTACGCGTCGACGGCATCCTGCGACCTGCCGGCTCCGTACAACGACCTCGCGTACAACGACAGCGCTTCGACATTCTTTGTATCGATCGACAGGAAATCCTCGAGCAGCGGGACGGCCGAGGCATGGTCCTCGTACTCGAACGCGTACAGCGAAGCGAGTCCCATCATCGACCTCGTGTTCCTGTCGTTCAGTTCCAAGGATTTGAGGTAGGCTGACTTCGCGGCTTCCAGCCATTCAAGCCTTGTGGCACCCCGAAGCTCCGCCGCCGAGCTGTTCGACAGGAAGGCCGCGGATCGCCCGGCGAGGTAGTACAAGCCGGAGTTGTCAGGATAAAACCGAATCGCCTTGAGCGATGCGTCATACGCCTCTCCGTACATGCCCATCTGCGCGTACTTTGTGGAGAGCATGCGCCAGTACATGGCGACCTTTTCCATCGCCTTGAAGGTTTTTTCGACCTCGTCGCCGTATTTGGCGATTCCCTGCTTGAGTTCGCTTATAGTCGAGGGGGGAGTATCCTTCTTGACCCTGGCTTCTATGTCGAGCATGTCGTGCAGGAATCCGCCCTGGTCGCCGCAGGACGACAGGCCGGCGACGATTGCCAAAAACAACGTAACAATTACAATCGAGCGTTTCATGCGTGTTGCCTCCTGGCATCCGGTACGCCCCCGCGAACCCCGGCGCCTGAACCGGCCGCGCCGGCCTTGGACCGGGGGAAGTACGCCTCGTGGGCCAAGGCGAGGTCGTCGGCATCCACGTGCGTGTATATCTGCGTTGTGGAGATATCCGCGTGTCCCAGTAGTTCCTGCACGGTCCGAAGGTCCGCCCCGCCGGCGAGCAGGTGGGTCGCGAACGAGTGCCGCAACGAATGGACCTTGCCGCCGATGCCGCTCGCGATGCGCAGCTCGGAGAAGCGTTTCCAGACGCCTTTCCGCGATATGCCTTTGCCCGCCCGGTTGAGGAACACGCGTTCGCTCCTGCGGCCTTTCTCGAGCGCGGGCCGGCCCTCCGCCAGATATCGTTCCAGCCAATTCAAGGCGTCTTCACCAAAGGGGAGGATGCGCTCCTTGCGCCTCTTGCCGACCACCCGGATGAATCGTTCCTTCAGGTACAGCGAGTCGAAGCCCAGCGCTGCGGCCTCGGAAATCCTTAGCCCGCAGGAATATATAAGCTCGAACAAGGCGCGGTCGCGCAGGCCGCCGGGCGTCTTTATGTCGATGGTCCCGAGCATGAGGTTTACGTCCTGGGCCCTGATCACGTCGGGCAGGGTCTTCACCTGCCGCGGACTCTCGAGCAGCTCCGTGGGATCATCTGTGCGCAAGCCTTCGAGCCGGAGGTATTTGTACAAGCCGCGGATGCTCGACATTATCCTTGCTATTGTCCTTGAACCAAGCCCCGATGCGCGCCTGTACGCAAGGTATTCAAGTATCCCGTCAACATTCGCCGACTCGAGTTCCGCGCCGCGACCCGACAGCCAGGACGAGAGGGTCCTCGCTTCGCGGACATAGGCTTCCACCGTCAGTGGCGAACGCCGCCTTGCGGTGAGGAGCCATGTGCCGTAGCGCTCAATCGAGTCCCGCCCGCGCACCGGATTATACCCCGCTCCGCTCTGTGACCGTCCTGCGCTCCCTCAGCACCGTAGGAATATCGAGTTCGTCGGCATCGTTGCGGCCCATAAGGTAGCCTTTGCCCTTCGGCTCGGTTATCGTGCGCCACTCCGCCGTCGACAGGAATTCGTCGATGTCGCGGACCGTTTCCTTGTGCACGGGGACGCTCGCGGCCTTCGGCCTGACGGACCTGTCGAAACCGGTCGCTATCACCGTCACGCTCACCTCGTCCTGCATCGCGGGATCGTGGACGATGCCCGCTATAATCAACGCTTCCGGATCTGCGTTCCGGGTGATGATGCCGACTATTTCCTCGTATTCGGTGAGGGTAAAGCTTTCGCCCCCGGTGATGTTTATGAGGACGTTCTTGGCGCCGTCGATGCGCGCGTCCTCGAGCAGGGGATTCGATACCGCCTTCTCGGCCGCCTCGACAGCCCTGTTGTCGCCGCGCGCCGAGCCGATGCCCATTATCGCGTCGCCCTGGCCTATCATCACCGTGCTCACGTCGGCGAAGTCGATATTAATCTCGCCGGCGACGGTGATAAGGTCGGAGATTCCCTGTACGCCCTGGCGGAGCACGTCGTCGGCGAGCTTGAACGCGTCGCGGATGGGCGTCCGTTTCTCGACTATCTTCAGCAGGTGCTGGTTGGGAATGACGATGAGAGTGTCGACGGCCTGCCGGAGCTTCTCGATCCCCTCCTCGGCCAGTCGCATCTTCACCTTGCCTTCGAACTCGAACGGCTTGGTGACGACGGCGACGGTCAGGGCGCCGAGTTCCTTCGCGACCTGGGCTATCACAGGCGCCGAACCAGTGCCGGTGCCGCCGCCCATGCCGGCGGTGATGAAGACCATGTTGGCGCCGCGCAACGCGTCGGCTATCGCGGCCTTGTCCTCCATGGCGGCTTTCTCGCCTATCTCGGGCTTGCCGCCGGCGCCGAGGCCGTGCGTCACCTTGGCGCCGAGGCCAAGGTGGATATCCGCGTCCGAACGCTTCAGCGCCTGGAGATCGGTATTGGCGACGATGAACTCGACGTTGCCGAGGCCCGCCTCTATCATCCTGTTGACGGCGTTGGATCCGCCGCCGCCCGCGCCGATGACTTTGATGATTGTCGTGTTGCCTTCCGGCCTCTCTTCCGCATCATGGCCGAGCCCATGATCGTGGATCCGCTCCGTAACTGCCCGTTCGCCGCGCACCCCGTCGGATTCATTTTCAGCGCGACGGAACGCTCCTACTTCGTCAACTACCCGCAGAGTCATGATCCCCTCCCCGTTCCCTGACCTTATTTATAGTGACCGAGGGTGTGTCAGCACCCCGGGCCCCGCAATTACCTAGAAAAACTCCCTGAGCCACTCCCCGAAACGCCTGAACGTCTTGTCCCCGCCCGACTTCGGCTTGGCCGTCGGGCCCGCGGCCTTCTCGGTGCCCTTCGGCTTGGCGGCCGTTTCCGGAGCCCCGCCGAGCCGCTCCGCCCCGAGCAGCACCAAGCCGACCGCCGTCGAATACGCCGGATTCCTGTACGCGTCGACGAGTCCGCCGAGCGACGAAGGCGCCCCCGTGCGGACTGGCACGCCGAAAACCTCGTAGGCGAGTTCCGCGGCGCCCGGGATAAGCGCGCCTCCGCCGGTGAGCACCACGCCGCCCTTCACGAGGCGCCAATACCCCGGCTGCTCCACTTTCTCGCGCACCATGCGGAAAATCTCTTCCATCCTTGGCTGGATGACGCTTGCCACGCGCGCCCTCGAAATTTCCTGCGGCGGCCTGCCGCCTACTCCGGGCACCACGATGCCTTCGCCGGCCTCGACGTGGGGCAGGTAGCAGGATCCGGATTCGCGCTTGATCTTCTCGGCGCCGTCCATGGGTACGTTGAGGACGATCGACAGGTCGTTCGTAACCTGCGAGCCGCCAGCCCCCACGCTCGCGCTGAAGTACGGCGCGCCGTCGGCGTACAGGAGCACGTCGGTCGTCCCGCCGCCGAGATCGACGACCAGGCAGCCGAGTTCCTTCTCGTCAGAAGTGAGGACGGCGCGCGAGGCCGCGAGGCTCTGGAGGATGAGCCCGTCCACCTTGAAGCCCGCCCTGTTGACGCACCGGACCAGGTTCTGCGCCGTCGTCACCGACCCTGTGATGATATGGACCTCCGCTTCCAGCCGGACGCCTATCATGTCAAGCGGATCGCGTATGCCCTTCTGGTCGTCGACGATGAAGGTCTGCGGTATCACGTGCAGGACCTCGCGGTCCATCGGTATAACGATGGCTCGCGCGGCCTCGACGACGCGGTCTATGTCGGACTGGCAAATCTCCCTGCCCTTGCCGGTGACGGCCACGACGCCCCGCGAATTGATGCCTTCAATATTGGCGCCGGCCACGCCGACGAAACACTCCTTGACCTCGCGGCCCGACATCAGCTCCGCGGCTTCCACGGCCTTGGTCACCGACAACAGGGTCGCCTCTATGTTCACGACGACGCCCTTGCGCAATCCCGTGCTCGGGGCGACGCCGACGCCGGTGATCTCGAGGACGCCATTTTCGTTGTATTCACCTATGACGGCGCAGGTCTTCGAAGTGCCGATATCAAGACCTACTATAAGATTGTCACCCAGAAACGGCCTCCTTTGTCCTGTACACGTAGGTGTCGGTACGCATGTCAAGTTCGCGGATGGTTGGAGCGAGCCCCTCGCCTTCGACGACGTCCAGTACGAGAAGGATGGACTTGAGCAATCCGGCGTCGAGAGCCGGCTTTACCCTGACTGGAATCCTGTACCGCGCCGGATAGATGAGCACTTCGGCCGGCGAGCCCTCCCTCGTCACTACCCGCAGTTCCGATATCGCCGAAACGAGCGCCGGTTCCGAAAGTTGGAGCCCGGCCAGCGATGACAGGATCGTCAGGAACGCCCCGTCGAGCCTGAGCCCGTACCGAAGTCCGAGTATCTCCAGGCCCGACAGCACGGGAAGCCCGGACGAAAGCGCATAGGCGGACGCCGGCGCGAAAACGACGCCGTTTCCATCGACGCAGTGCGCCTCGGTGCGGCCGCTCGATCCGCGGGCGTATACGACCGCGAGGGGGCTGCGTTCAATCACCGAAACCTTGAGACGGTTGGGGAAGACGCGCTCGACCGAGACGTCGGCGACCCGGGGATGTTCGAGAAGGTTCCGCTCCACCGCCGAGCAATCGAGGCTGAACCAGTACGGTTTTTCCGGGAGGCCGGTCCAGGAGCGAAGTTCGTCCGCTTGCATCGTGGAGGCGCCGAGTACCTCGAAGCGCGTTATCACCATCGCCGGTATGACAAGAAGATAGACGAGCGCGACGAAGGCTGCCACGGACAGGAAGGCCGCGGCCGCGATCCGGACCGGCTTCGCGAGATCCGCGTTGCCGTGTCCTGCCGATGATTGAGCGCGGCCGCGTCCGGGCTTGAGCGGCCAGGCGTAATCGCGTTCCACGAGCGTCATCTCAGACATGGGTGGCCGTCCTTGTGACGTTGAACAGCAGACCGGTCGCCAGCGCGACCGACAAGAGCGACGAACCGCCTGAAGAGAACAAGGGCAGAGGGATTCCCGTGGCCGGGGCGAAGCCCGAGGCTACCATCACGTTCAAGAGCAACTGGAACGAGAGGTAACACGAGAGGCCGAAAGCCAAATGCCCCCTGTACGGGTCCCGGGCATGGAACGATGCCCTGAACGACCTCCAGAGGAAGAAGCCCCAAAGCACCGCGAACAGGATGACGCCCAGGAATCCTGTTTCCTCGACCCAACCGGCGAACACGAAATCAGACTGCACCTCGGGTATGCTCCGAATCTTCAGCGTCCCCTGGCCGATACCCTTGCCCCAGAGCCCCCCGGACGTGATGGCCCGGATCGAGCCGTTGACCTGGTACGAGAGATCGGAGGGGTCGTAGCCGGGAGCGAGAAAACCGAGTACCCGCTTGAGGCGGTAGTCGCTCGTCAGTACCGAGAGGAACACCAAGGGTACGCCGACCGAGCCGAGCGCGGCGAAAAATACAAGAGGTACCTCGGCGATCCAGAACATGACGACCGCCAAAGCACCTACAAGCATGGCGGTCGAAAAGTCATTCTGCATTATTATTATGACCACGCCCGCCATCGCCACCAGGAGAGGCGGGAATATGCCGTTGAGGATATCGCCCAGCTTCTCGGCTTTCTTGGACAGGATATGCGCGAGGTACAGCACGAGCACCGGTTTGAAAAGCTCGGAGGGCTGGAACGTCAGCCCCGAGAAACCGAACCACCTCGAGGCGCCGTTCTTTGTGATTCCGATGCCCGGCACGAACGGCAGCAACAGCAGAGCGATCGAGCCCAGGACGATAGGTCCCATCAGACCGGAGAGGGTTTCCAGCGGAATAAGCGCGGAGCTCATGAAAACCACGACGGCCGGAATCATCCATACGGCTTGCCGGATGACGAAATGCGAAGGCGCCTTGCCTATCGACAGCGCGTACCCGTACGACGCCGAGTACAGGCTGGACAATCCGATGCCCAGAAGCAGTATCAAGGCGCCGAGGAAGGCCGGGTCGCCACCGATGCGGGCGAAAGGCTTGTCCATCGCGAATCCGGTATGCATGCGGCGCTCCTACTGTATCTTGAGCGTGGACAGCGCGATGATCGCGAACAGCCCGCCCAGAATCCAGAACCGCGTCACTACCTTTGTTTCTTTCCAGCCTAGCAGCTCGAAATGGTGGTGGAGCGGCGCCATACGGAATACCCGCTTGCCTTTGGTAGCCTTGAAATAAAGGACCTGGATCGCTACGGAGCCCTCCTCCAGGATGAATACTCCGCCGATTATGAAGAGCAGAATCTCCTTCTTGACTATGAGGGCCAAAACCGCCAGGACGCCGCCCATGCTCAAGGATCCCACATCTCCCATGAATACTTCCGCGGGATGCGCGTTGAACCACAGAAAGCCTACGCAGGCGCCGAGCAGCGCCAGGCAGAACACCGTCAGCTCGCCCGTGCCCCGGATGAAAGGTATGCCGAGGTACTCGGCCCAATCGGGACGTCCGGTCACGTACATCAGGATCGAAAGCGCTATTACCACCATGATGATAAGCCCGGTGGCGAGCCCGTCCAGCCCGTCGGAGAGGTTTACGGCGTTGGACCAGCCGACCACGTAGATGACCGCCAGCGGTATCCAGAAGACACCGAGGTCGACGACTGGGTTCTTGAAGAACGGGATGTACAGCTTGGTAGTCTCGGCCGATGGGTCCAGGTACAAAGCCATGACGGCCGCCAGGGCCACCGCGAACTGCCCCGACAGCTTGGCGATAGCCGTAAGCCCGTCCGAGTTCTTCTTGCGGATCTTCAGCCAGTCGTCCATGAAACCGACCAGTCCGAATCCCACCAATGAACCGATGCATATCCACGCGTACTTGTTCGATACATCCACCCATAGCAGCGTCGCGGCGACGACCGCCGCCAGGATCAAGAGCCCGCCCATCGTCGGCGTGCCGGTCTTTACCATGTGGCTTTGCGGCCCGTCGAGCCGGATCGACTGCCCGAACTTCAACCTGCGGAGCCACTCGATGATCGTCGGTCCGAGGAGGAACGCTACGAGCAGGGCCGTGACGGCCGCGTAAGCTGAGCGGAAGGTCAGGTAGCGGAAGACATTGAGCGGGGTGAAGTACTTGACAAGCGGATAGATCCACTCAAGGAACATGATGGCCTCCGTTGCCGGTCAGGCGCGCCGTCAGCCTGTCGAGCTCCATCGAGCGGCTGGCTTTTACGAG
>CAZKJA010000175.1:0-7865 GCA_964552925.1 uncultured Treponemataceae bacterium | reverse complement strand
GCCACAATTTCTTGCGGTGCTTGTATTTGTAGCCATCGTCCTCGCTGTGTTCGACGCCAAGATGATATCTAGCCTGATAGGCGAGAAAACTGGTTTGCCAGGGACAATCGTAGCGGCTCTGATTGGTGCCATTACCCTCATCCCCGGCTTCGTTGCATTTCCTGCGGCAGGGGAGCTTCTCAGGAACGGCGCGGGAACCATCCAGGTCGCTACCTTCGTTTCATCACTGATGATGGTGGGTATCGTGACTCTGCCTATGGAAATCAAGTATTTCGGTAAACGCGCCGCGATTGCCCGGAATTCGCTCGCCTTCATTTTTTCGTTCATCGCGGCGCTATTCGTCGCCTGGGTGGTAGCGCTATGAAAATCATGCAGGTTTTGAAACGTTACCGGGCGGCGATCATCGCGGGGATCGCACTCGTGCTCTTCCTGCTCCTTTTCCCGGGCTATGCTCCGAAAGCGGGGGCATCGCTACTTGTCCAGGCGAGAACCATGCTTCTGGTGGTGCCGCCTATCTTCTTGCTGCTCGGCCTCATGGACGCATGGGTACCCCGGGAGACACTCATGAAATACATGGGGCCCGGATCCGGGGCAAAGGGGCCACTCATCGCGTTCGCGGTAGGCTCGGCGGCCGCCGGGCCTCTCTACGGCGCCTTCCCGGTGGCAGCGGTACTCATGAAGAAGGGGGCGAGCTTCACGAACATCCTCATCTTCATTGGAGCGTGGTCCACGACCAAGATACCGATGCTGCTTTTTGAGATGAAGGCCCTCGGTTTTCGCTTCGCTTTGGCGCGCTTGGCGATCGATATCCCCGGTATCATACTCATTGCGCTCGCCTTGAAGGCATTGATTCCCCGCGACGAAGTGGACCGGCTGTACGCTGCTGCCGCGACGATGGATATTCCGTCTCAAGGCGGTCCAAGGCAAATGAACAAATGAATTGATTGTGGATTCATGGGGAGATTTCATGAGGATTCAGATTTTGGGTACCGGTCGGCGGTGATATGAAAAGTGTGCCCAAGGCACTCACTAAAGACCAAATGATTTCAATTTTCAAGGACAGGTGAAAGCATGAGCGTAAAAGAATTGAGCCCGAACAAGAAGCTCCTGATAGTTATTGGCGTATTTCTCGCCGCGTATTTCATTCCCTGGGGAGCGGCACGCGTCCTCGGGGCGACAAACGAGGCCTTCCTCATGCTGGCTGAATATGCGCAACAGCACGTACTGCTCTGCCTCGTGCCCGCGATGTTCATCGCGGGAGCTATCACGGTTTTCCTTAATCAGCAGGTGGTGATGCGCTATCTTGGCCCCGATGCGAACCGCTTGACCGCCTACGGAGTGGCTTCGATTTCCGGCGCCATCCTCGCGGTATGCTCCTGTACGGTGTTGCCGATTTTCAAGGGTATCTACAAGAAGGGTGCAGGCCTTGGCCCCGCGGTAGCATTCCTCTATTCAGGTCCCGCGATCAACATCCTGGCAATAGTCCTGTCAGCCAAGGTATTCGGCTGGAAGCTCGGCGTTGCCCGCGCTGTGGGGGCCATCCTGTTCTCGATCGTGATCGGTCTTCTCATGGCATTGATCTTCAGAAAAGATGACAAGCAACGCGCCGCCGACGCGCGCATGTTCGCCAAGCCCGACGAAAAGCCTGCCAGGACCCTCGGTCAGATGGCCGTCTACATGGCAAGTATGATAGGTATTCTCGTTTTCGTGAATTGGGCCAGTTCCAAGGGCAGCAGCGGAGTCTGGGACGCAATCTATGCCGCTAAATGGTGGATAACGGGAGCCTTGGGCGTCGTCCTCGTCTACACGATCGTGCGGTGGTTCAAAAAGGATGAGCGTGTGGAATGGGTAATCGCGACAAGGGATTTCTCGCTTCAGATCCTGCCGCTCCTTTTCGGAGGCGTCCTTGTCGCGGGCTTCCTCCTCGGGCGCCCAGGGCATGATGCGCTCATTCCGAGTACGTGGATTGCCGGCTTGCTGGGCGGTAATTCGTTCCTCGCCAACTTTTTCGCGGCTTTCTCGGGTGCCCTCATGTACTTCGCAACGCTCACGGAGATACCGATAATCCAGGGACTCCTGGGCGCGGGGATGGGACAGGGGCCGGCGCTTGCCTTGCTTTTGGCAGGTCCCAGTCTTTCACTGCCATCAATACTTGTAATTGGCGGAGAGCTCGGTTGGAAAAAGACAGCGACGTACGTCGGGCTCGTTGTCGTCCTTTCGACGCTGGCAGGTATGGCTTTCGGGGCTGTCTCTTGAAAACCGAGGTACCGGCACGATCGCTCTCTTGGTTCAAGCGAGCGATCCGAGCTATCGTCTCAATCGCGGGAGTGATTCAAACCGTTTTTAAAAAAATCGATGTCTATCTTCCCTGGTATCAAAGCATCGCAGGCATGACCGTTCATGCCTGCTTCGATGCAGTCGATGAAATGGTTGGCGCAGTCGCAGATGAGGGAGTACTCGCTAAAGGTGCCATGCTTGACATCCTTCACGAGGCCGACGCGTTTAAGCACGGCGAGATGCTTCGACACCGTTGTGATATCCGCCCCGACGGCTTTGGTGAGTTCGCCGACGCAACAGGGTGAAGTCTGGAGCATCTCGAGGATGAGGAGTCTCGAAGGATGGGCAAGGGACTTGAGTAGAGATGCCCGTCTTTCGAGCCTCTGCCTGTCGGCATCCGTCATCGGTTCCTCCTCCGGGTATTATTGGCACACGCGCCAACAATTGCTTGACATTGTTGGCTTATATGCCAATAATCGTAACGATCAGGCGTGTACATGTCAACGATTATACAGGAGTGTATCGTGAGCGAAAGTCCCAAATCCGGTCTCGGCCTCTTTGCCAAATACCTGTCATTGTGGGTAGCCCTCTGCATAGTCCTGGGCGTGGCCATCGGCTACTTCCTGCCGGGCGTGCCCGCCTTCCTGGGGAAGTTCGAATACGCCAAGGTTTCCATTCCGGTTGCGATCCTGATCTGGCTGATGATCTACCCTATGATGCTCAAGGTTGACTTCACGAGCATCAAGAACGCGGGCAAAAAGCCCAAGGGGCTGATAGTCACCCTCGTCGTCAACTGGCTCATCAAACCGTTCACTATGTACCTGATAGCCTGGTTCTTCCTGAAGATCGTCTTCAAGGCACTTATTCCGAGCGACCTTTCCACCGAATACCTGGCAGGAGCTGTGTTGCTCGGAGCGGCTCCCTGCACGGCGATGGTATTCGTGTGGTCGTACCTGTCGGATGGCGACCCGGGATATACTGTCGTGCAAGTCGCCATCAACGACCTTGTCATTCTGTTTGCCTTCACGCCGATCGTCGCCTTCCTCCTCGGCGTCAGCGACGTGCGCGTGCCCCTCGACACCCTCATCATGTCGGTGGTCTTGTTCGTCGTCATCCCGCTCGGCTTGGGCGCCTTGACCAGGTCCAGCCTGATAAAGAAGCGCGGCAAGGAATGGTTCGACGGAGTGTTCGTGAAGAAATTCGACGGCATCACCGAGGGAGGCCTCCTGCTCACCCTTATTATTCTTTTCGCCTTCCAGGGCGACGTGATCCTGTCAAACCCGCTGGCCATCATCCTCATCGCCGTACCGCTCGTCATACAGACCTACCTGATTTTCTTCATAGGCTTCGGCTGGGCCAAGGCGTGGAAGGTACCGTACGAGGTCGCCGCTCCCGCCGGCATGATAGGGGCTTCCAACTTCTTCGAGCTTGCTGTGGCGGTCGCGATAAGCCTGTTCGGCCTGGCTTCCGGCGCAGCCCTCGCGACCGTGGTAGGCGTGCTCGTCGAGGTGCCGGTAATGCTGAGCCTCGTAAAAATCGCACGGGCGACGAGAGGCAGTTTCAATCAATCCTGACGCGTTTTTAACTGAATCTACACGTTTTGCGGTCAATGTATCATCGGAGGCCAACCATGACCAAAGTTCTATTCCTTTGCGTGCACAATTCTGCCCGGAGCCAGATGGCCGAGGCATTCCTTAAGAAATACGCCGGTGACAATTTTGATGTTGAAAGCGCAGGTCTTGAACCAGGCAAACTCAGCCCGTTTGTTGTGCGCGCCATGGCGGAACTGGGTATCGATATCTCTAAAAATCCTACAAAAGATGTCTTTGATCTGTTCAAGGTCGGGCGGGTATACCAGGTCATCGTCACTGTATGCTCCAGGGAGGCCGCGGAGCGTTGCCCTAACTTTCCGGGACGCGCCGAACGGCTGTATTGGCCGTTTCCCGATCCTTCGACCTTCAAGGGCACCGATGAGGAGATAATGGCAAGGGTCCGGGAGGTAAGGGACCAGATCGAGCTGGCGGTCAAAGAATTTGTAGCGAGCAAGACGTCTAAATGAGCATTCTGCTCAAGCAGTCGCAGGTGGCGGAGCCGCAGGCTGGTTTCATAGCGTTGGCCGCGCTTGGTAAGCCCTGGATCGAGCGCTTCATGCTCTACCAGGGCAGGACCATTCCCGTCATTGCCACCGGGCTCAAGGCTTCGGACTCGTGGGGCGGGATCAAAGCCCGTCTGGGTTTCGGCAGGATGCGCTACAGCGTCCTGCCGGGTCTCTATGCTGTCGGCGCGCCAGTCGCCGAATCCGATGTATTCGTCACCGCCAACTACAAGATGAGCTTCGATGCCTTGCGCTCGAATCTCGCTGGCATGGACGCCTGGATCCTCGTCCTGGACACCAAAGGCATCAACGTATGGTGCGCCGCCGGCAAAGGCTCGTTCGGGACTGACGAACTCGTATCCCGCATCGCCAGGGTCAAGCTGTCGACTGTTGTTTCGCATACACGGGTAATACTTCCCCAGCTCGGTGCGCCAGGGGTCTCGGCTCCTGCGGTCGCGAAGCGTTCCGGTTTCCGTGTCGTTTGGGGGCCCGTGCGGGCCGCGGATATAAGGGAGTGGCTCGCGGCGGGCAGAAAGAAGAGCGGATCGATGCGTGAGGTCAACTTTGACTTCAAGGACCGCATGCTTGTCGCTCCCCTGGAATTGGTTCATTCATGGCCTTTGGTACCGGCTGCATTGATACTCGGTTTGCTGTTCGGCCTGCCTGCAACACAGGGATGGGTTAAACGGGCGCTGCCTGCATCGATACTCCTTCTTGGCACAATTCCCGTCGGAACCTTGCTGTTTCCCGCATTGCTTCCATTGCTTCCTACCAGGTCTTTCGCGGTCAAAGGCGCGCTTCTCGGCGCCGTCTGGGCGGCGTCTTGCGCGATGGCATTCCATATGACATTCATGGTTGCATTGGGCGGAGTCATGCTAGCTGCTCCGGTCACGGCTTTTTTTGCCCTGAACTTCACAGGGGCCTCCACCTATACGAGTCAGCCCGGCGCTCTACTCGAAGTTGAAAAGAGCTTCTGGCCGATGATAATCTCCTCGGTAGCCGGTGTTGCCCTCGTAGCCGTTTCCCGCTTCGTCGGTGCATAGGAGTCGTGATGATGTTGACCTATTTGAAGAATGGCGAAACCTTGGCGCTCGACTCTGAGGTCTGCACCGGTTGCGGCGCCTGCGTCGACGTGTGCCCCCACGCGGTATTTGACATCGTCGCTGGCAAGGCGCTCATTGTACGCCGCGGGGCGTGCATGGAATGCGGCGCGTGCTCGCGGAATTGCCCAGTCGTCGCGATAACTGTGCATGCCGGGGTCGGTTGCGCCGCGGCGATCATCATAGGGAAGCTCCGCGGAGTAGCACCTACCTGCGGGGGAGATTCGTGTTGCCCGGAAGGTTCGACGAAAAGCGGCTGCTCGTGCTGATGGCGCGATAGCGAAAGCCATAGCCTCATTCTGGCAAATGGATCAAATAGAAAAGCCGTCCGCGAATGGGTCGCGGACGGCTTGATGCAATTGTCAGGCAACTGGATGCCAGGCGGCTGGAATTACTTCCAGACAGCCTTCACGAACTTGACTGACGGCTCCTTGGAGATTTCCTGCGCGGAACCATCGTACGAGCCTACATTGGTCCAGCCCATTTGTTGGGTGAGCATCCACCACCAGGCGGTGCAGAGCACGCCGGAATCGCAGTGGATGACCATTTCCTTCTTCGGGTCGAGCTTGAGTGAAGCCACGAGTGCTTCGAGTTCGGCCTTCGGGCGGACGAGACCGTTGACGGTGATCCATGCGGCCGGCAAGGCGGTGGCGCCGGGGATGTGGCCGAACTGGTCGACGAAGCCTTGCTTGATGATTCCGAAATAGGTGTCATAGGTGCGGGCGTCGACAATCTGGAGCTTGGCTAAGTTCTTGACCAGATAGTCTTTCTTCGTGAGGTGCTTGTCGACGAACTTGACCTCGAACTTGGTTTCAGGTCTGGCGGAGGCTTCGGTGGAGACGGCTTTGGCTGCCTTGGTCCACTCGGCGTAACCGCCGTCGAGCACCGCGACGTTCGGGACGCCGGCGTACACCAGGGTCCATGCGGCGCGGGTCGCCCAGGCGAAGCGACCGGTTCCGTCGGCTTCGACGACGACTACCGTCGACTTGGCGTCGATTCCGGCTTCTGCGAGCAGGTCGGTCAGGTCATCGGCCATCGGCACTTCGTTGGACAGGTTGTTCAACGGGACGTACAGGCCGAGCAGGTTGACGGCGCCCGGGATGTGCCCGGCCTTGTAGTCGTCGACCTTGCGCATGTCCACGACGACGACCTTGGACAGGTTGGCCTCGAGCCACTGGACATCGACGATGGCGTCGACGTCGCGGGCGAATACGGCGGGCGCGACGAACGCGACCATGAGCAGGACCAGGATTGCCTTCTTCATACACATTTCTCCTTGAAAATATCATCTCGCCGGAGACCGGATTCCCGGTCCCGGCGCCCCTATGCTCAGGGGACGAGTTCCAGGTTCTTCGTCGAACCGCCCTTCGGCAGTCTCTCGGCCTCCAGGTAGTACGTGCCTTCCTGATGGCAGGTGTTGCAGTCGCGCGTTCGGTCGGTCCGCTTGGCGATATTGTGCGGCACCGAATCCCAATAATTCGGCAGCGTATCGAAGTTGGCCATGTTCGCTCCCGCGGGCTTGAACGTGTCGCGGACCGTCGGGATGAGCCTCAAGGTGGTCAGCTGGTTGGGCTGCCTGGGGTTGTGGCCCAGGACGATTGCCGGGCTCGAGGTCGCTCCGCCGCCAAGATGGCACGATGAACACTGCCTGTACGCGCTCGCCGTGTGGCAGGCCGAGCAGGAGACGGATTCCTCGTGCGTAGCGTGGGTTTCCTTCGTCGAGTCCTTGCCCATAGTCGCGATGTCGTGGCAGTCGGTGCACAGCGGCTTGACCGGTACGTCCTTCCTGCTCGTGTACGCGTTGCCGTCGCCGTGGAACTGAACGGGACCGTGGCAATCGCCGCAGGTCATGCCCTTGCGGTAGTGGACATCGGGCGTTCCGCCGTAGTCGCCGGTAAACTCCGGCCATACGCGTCCGCCGTGGCACAACGCGCAGGTCTTGTCCTCCGCTTTTTTTATGAAGCGGTGCCCGTCGAGGAGGCCGGTGCTGATTCCGGAAACGTCGGGGCTCTTCACGTGGCAGTCGCCGCACGAGGCATGGCAGCTGCGGCACGACTGTTCGAACACCTTTGCTTCGAAAATCTTCTTGCCGGAATCATCAAAGCGGGGTGAGACCCCGTGCTTCATGCCGGCGGCCGTATAGTGGAGAGAAAGCGTATAGGTCTTGGCCGTCTCCGTGTGGCACTCGCCGCACGTTTCCTCGGGGTCGTCCGAAGGCCTGGCTATCAACCCCTTGTGCGCGTCGGCTTGCGACGGCTTTGCAGGATTGCCTTTGTGGCAATCGACGCAGCTTTTGCTGAAATGAGGATCAGAGTCCATTACATTCTTGGTGACTACATAGCCCATGTAATAATCCGCCCGAACCGGGGGAGGGGGACCTGCTCACCCTTCGC
>CAZKJA010000174.1:0-7882 GCA_964552925.1 uncultured Treponemataceae bacterium | reverse complement strand
CCAGGGTTGAACTTCATGGCCTTGGCCTGCTCGAGCATCGGCAGCGCGTCGGCGTCGTAACCGGCCCACAGGAAGAGGTCGGGCTTGAAGGCCTTGGCGGCTTCAAGCATCGAACCATAGTCGCCGCCGCCGAGGGCGGCGCTCTTGAACGAGGCGCCGTCCACTATATAGCGGCCGCCTGTGCCGAAGAGCGTTTTGGTGGCGTCCCAGGACGACTTGCCGAAGGCTCCTTCCTCGTACGCGAGGAAAAGTTTCTTGATCTTGATGGCCGGGTACTTCGCCTGGATCTCATCCCAACCCTGGGCATAGCTCGCGCCTTGGTTGTAGTCCCACGGATGCAGGTGGAAATACCAGTTGGCGTCTGCGCCGAGCGCTTCCTCGACCTTGTACGAAGCGGCGCCGGTAGCGATAACGATCTTGCCGTACTTCTTCATCGCGGGAATCTGGCCGAGCGCTACGCCGGAAGCCATGCCGCCCATAAGCACGTCGACGTTGTCGACCGTGACGAGCTTCTCGATCGCGGCGGCGCCTTTGTCGGCTTTGAGCTCGTCGTCTATGACGATAAGCTCGAGTTGCTTGCCGAGAATGCCGCCGGCGGCGTTGATTTCGTCGACGGCCTGCTGGGCTGCCATGCTGCCTTGCTTGCCGGTGATGTCGCCGAGCGGCCATGTGCCACCGATCTTGATCGTCGCGGTCTGCGCGAACACGGGCACGGCCAGCGCGACGATCGCGACAAGAGCTAGTGCTTTCTTCATCGTAGTCCTCCTTGGAAACCTGACGGGCGCCCATGCACCCGACTGCGTATCATGTTGGAACGTTGCCTCTACGGGCTGGCGTTCCCGAAAACCTTTTCACTCGCCCGCGGCGATACGTCGAAGGCGATCCAATCTACAGCGTCAATCCTCCATCAACGCGCAGGACCTGGCCGTTGACGAAAGAACCTTCGTCGCTGGACAGGAACAACACGCCGTTCGCTATGTCCTGGATCTCGGCGAGCCGTCCGAGCGGCGTGCGGGCTATTATCGGTTCGAGTACCTTCTCGGGCACGGTCTCGATCATCGGCGTGCGGGTGTAACCGGGGGACACGCAGTTGGCTCGTATCTTGGCTCCCTTGCGCGAGAACTCGCGGGCCCAGCCCTTGGTCATCGCGACCACGCCGCCCTTGGTCGCCGCGTAGTTCGTCTGCCCGATGTTGCCGTCCAGCCCGACGACGCTTGAAATCGAAACGATCGCGCCGGAACCGTTTTCCATCATCACGGGAGCGACGTACTTGGTCATCAGGAACGGTCCCTTGAGGTTGACGGCTATCACAGCGTCCCAGTCGGCCTCTGTCATCTTGTGGATGAGCGCGTCCTTTGTAATGCCGGCGTTGTTTACAAGCACGTCGATTCGGCCGTGCTCGGCTTTCGCCTTCTCGACAAACGCCTCGACAGCGGCGCCGTCGCTCACGTTGACCACCGCGCCTTTGACGCAGGGGATGGCCTTCTCCATCGCCTCGAGCTCGGCGGCGTTCATGTCCAAGGCCCAGACGCGCAACGCGCCTTCGCGGGCGAAAGTCTCGACTATTCCCTTGCCTATGCCACGCGCGCCGCCCGTGACGACGCACACCTTGCCCTTCATCCTGTCCATTATCTTTCTCCTTCTGGCAACCCGCCATTATCAGGCGGCGCCGCTTCATTCGGTATACGGTCCCCATTTGACGACGCTGGCAGCCCACACGAAGCCGAGTCCGGCTCCCACGAGCACTATGGCGTCGCCATCCTTTATCTTGCCTGCCTTCAAGCCAAGTTGTATCGACAGCAGCTGGTCGTTCTGCCCGATATGGCCATAGTCGTCCAGATAGCTCGTTTTCGATGTATCAACACCGAGTTCTTCGAGGATCGAGTCGTGCGCGCTTTTCTTGAAGTGCAGGATCGCGAGGTAATCGATATCCTTGCGCGACAATCCGCCCGAGAGCGCTAGCGCGCGGTCTATTACCCAGTAGAAGTTGGGCAAGGTCTTCTCGCCGAGCTTGGCCTTGAACGCGCTCTCGTCAGGCACCATAAAGTGCGCCTTCCCGAGGTCGCCGTCCTTCGGTGGCCAAGCCTTGGAGCCCAGCGTCGGGACGATGCAATCGAGGCTCAGCGAACCGTCGCCCTTGAAGGCCGATCCGAGCAGCGCGTTTTTGCCCAGGTTCTTCCGAAGCACCAGGGCCGAGCCGCCCGAGCCTATATCCATCATGAAACGGGTCGTAGGCTCGGCGAGGTCTATCAGATCGTTGTTGCGGTACCCGGATACGAGGAGGACCGTCGAGAGGTCGTCCCTGACGAGCATCATGCTCTTGGCCACGTCGAGCGCGGCCATCATCGAGCCGCACATCGCCTCCATATCGAAGCTCCAGGCGTTGACGGCACCGAGTTCGTCGGCTACGTACAGCCCTGCGAGCCAGCAGGGATAATCCTTGTGCTGCGCTCCGCACCAGAGCACAAGGTCGACTTCCCCCGCCTTGACGCCGGCGTCCTTCATCGCGGCCTTGGCAGCCTTGATGCCCATGACCGCCGTGGTATCCTCGGGCCCGGCAACCGGCTTGCGTTTGACCCCGAATTTCTTCGCGATCACATCTTCGGGCACGCCGGTGGCCGCGGCAAGGTCGGCGGCGCTCATATAGCTGTCCGGTACGTAGGTGCCAATGCCGGCAATTCCAATATGCATGAAATCTCCCAAGAACAGTGAATCATCTCTCATCTATAAATGAATCAGTTTTCTCAATCCGTCAAGCGAATTTTTTTCTATCGTCGATATTTTCCCGACAATCTTGCGCAAATTACCAGTTTTTTCTTGTCATATCCAATAAGCGGGCCTATAATGCCGTCAGAGGGATGAATCATCTCTCAAGTACCAGAACGGTGGAGTCATCCGATGAATGATCAGGACAACGGCACACGAGACAAACTGATCAAGACCGGAGTGGCGTTGTTTGCCTCCCGATGGTACTCATCGGTCTCGGTCGCCGAGATATGCCGCGCCGCCAACGTTTCAAACGGAATCTTCTATAGATACTTTCCGAACAAGGAAGCCTTGGTCCGACACATCCTTGAAGAAGTCATCGATGACATTGCAAAGGATCTCGAGGCGGTGCGGGGCACGAGCGTAGAAGACAGGATCGCCAGCATGACGGGGATCATCGTGAGGTTCTCGGCTGACCACCCGGACCTGGTCACGGTGTTCAGGGAGGGGCAGTACCGCTTCTTCGAGTACGAGCACAGGTTGACGGAGATGTACCAGCGCGTCCTGTCAAGGGCGATGGGCAGGCCGGTAGGTCTGCCGGAGTATCTAGTCGCCTTGGGCGGACTCAGGTTCGCCGCGGTCCGCTCGGCGCTCCAGGGTGCCCGGATATCGATACCGGCGCTCACGGACATGACGACCCACGGTCTTTTCCCCGATCTGGACTACGATGCGGACAAGGTATTCAACATCACCGTCACGCCGCCTACAATAAGCTTCGGCGAGTCCAGCAGGCAACGCCTGATGAAAGCGGGCAAGCGCCTGTTCGGCGAAAAGGGCTACCACGCGGTGAACATCCACGAGGTAACCGACGCCGCTGGACTCTCCGTAGGCTCTTTCTACAAGCACTTCGAAAGCAAGGACAGCTTTTTCCGCGAGCAGATCACCTCAGTCGGACACGAAGTTCGCCGCTTCATATCATCGCACCTGTCCCCCGGACTCAACCGCCTGGAAACGGAGATGCAGGGAATCTTCCTGTTCGGCATATACCTGACGCTCGATCCCTGGTGCTACAACATCGCGCGCGAAGGCGAGTTCGTCTCGCTGCCCACGGTCAAGGATTACTACGACTCATTCCGGCACGGGTACCTCAAGATGGGCGATGCCGGCTTCGACCCCACCGCGGTATCGTCTGATCCCGCGTACATCGATAGCGCCATCGAATTCTTGATGGGCATATCGCACTACTACGGCCTTGAGGTGGCATTCGACAAATCGCCGCATAACGCCAAGGCGGTGATCGAGGGAATCGGTGATCGTTTGATCAATGGATTGACCGGTCGCCGGACGGCGACCTGACTGGAGCACGCATGGCAAAGGCAAGGATAATAGGCACAGGAGTCTACGCGCCCGGCGACCCGATTGACAATGAAGAACTCAAGAAGCTCGCCGGCATCGAGTTCGACGCGGAAAAACTGGAAGCCAAGATAGGCATACGCGTTAGGCATATAGCCCGCCTGCGCGGTATCGACGAGACCACCGCCGACTTCGCGGAAAGGGCTTCGCGGGCGGCGCTCGAGGCGGCCGGGGTAGACCCGATGGACGTCGACTTGATAATCGTCGGCACCGACACGCCAGAATACGTGAGCCCCGCGACCGCGATACTCGTGCAGGGACGGCTCCAGGGCGGCCAGCGCGATACCGGGGCATTCGATGTCGGCGCCTCCTGTGCCAGCTTCGTGACAGCGCTTGACGCGGCCGCCCGCATGGTCGCCGGCGATCCCGCCATCAGAAAGGCTCTCGTCGTCGGCGTCTACAATATGCCGGCGCATATCCGGCCGGGCGACGCCTTCGGCTGGTCGATCTTCGCCGACGGCGCCGGCGCGGTCGTCCTGTCGCGGACCGAAGACGACGATCCTTCGGGCTACGTCACCGGCAAGCTCGTGTCCGACGGCACCCAATGGAACTACGTCGGGGTGTACGCCGGAGGAACGCGCAAGCCGGTGACAAAGGAACTGCTCGAGGCGGGTACGTACGGCTTGGAACTCCTGCAACGACTGCCGGGGGACAGGAACCTGAAGCTGTGGCCGCCAATCATCCGGGAACTCTGCGCCAAAGGCGGCGTGCCGGTTGAAAAAGTAGCCAGGTTCGTTCTCACGCAGATAAACAAGAGCGTCATCGGGGACGTTATGGACGCCTTGGGCCGCCCGCGCGCTCTGGCGCCGATGGTGATGGATCGTTACGGGTATACGGGTTCCGGCTGCGTTCCCATGGCGTTCCACCATGCGGTCCAGGATGGCCAGGTCAAGCCGGGCGACCCAATAGTGTTCTGCGCGTCGGGCGCCGGCTTCGCCGTCGGCGCCAACCTCTTCATATACTGACAGCGCTCGACAAGCGCCCAAGGAGTGGATATGTCAAAGTGGGATGATATGTACCGGTCGAAGCTGCGTCCGATAGACGAGGCCATCCAGTGCATCGAATCGGGTTACGACATCGTGGTCGGGCAATGCGCCAGCGAGCCGCAAGGCACGATGGCCAGGCTGCATATAATGGCGCCGAAGGTCAAGGACGTGCGTGTGTTCTCGGTACTCACGCTGAAGCCGTACGATTTCTACATGAAACCGGAGATGAAGGGCCATTTCGAGCTGGCCAGCTGGTTCCACGCGCCCGGCTCTCGGGCCGCGCTCAAGGCCGGCACCGGCACCGTGACCTTCGTCCCGAACATGCTCCACAGGGCTGCCACGGACCGCATCCACGCGAGGCCGCCGGAGATGTTCATCGGCACCTGCACCCCGCCTGACCACAACGGCTTCGTCAGCCTCTCGCTCGGCATCACCTACGAAAAGGATATCATCGAAGCCTCGAAGATTGTAATCCTCGAGGTGAATCCCCGCCTTCCGCGCACCCTCGGGGACACCCACCTGCACGTCTCCCAAGTCACGCATTTCGTCGAATACGACCAGGAAGTCCCCAGCCTGCCGGCGCCGGAACCCTCCGCCACCGACTTCCTGATCGGCGGGCATATCGCCAGCCTTGTCGAGGACGGATCGACGATACAACTCGGCATCGGAGGCATCCCGAACGCGGCCGCGATGGCCCTGAAGGACAAGAAAGACCTCGGCGTCCACACTGAGATGTTCGTCGACTCGCTTATGGAACTGTACGAGATGGGCGTCATCACCAACCATCGGAAAGCGCTCAAGAAGGACAAGTTCGTGGCGACATTCGCGATGGGAAGCCGCAAGCTTTACGACTGGCTCAACGACAACGTGGCAGTCGATTTCGAGCGCGGACGATGGGTGAACAATCCTTCGGTTGTGGCCCAGAACTCGAAGATGGTGTCGATCAACACGTGCCTTATGGTCGACTTCACGGGTCAGGTGGCCAGCGAGTCGATAGGCTCGCGGCAGTATTCGGGCACGGGCGGGCAGTCCGATACGGCCCAGGGAGCAGTCGCCGGCTTCGACGGCATGGGAAAGTCGATAATCGCCTGCTACGCCACCGCGAAGGAGGGCAGCGTCAGCACTATAGTGCCCATGCTTCCGGAAGGCAGCGCCGTCACCCTGCACCGCAGCTTCGTCGACCACGTTGTCACCGAGCACGGCGTCGCCAGGCTCCGCGGCCGCACGGTCCGCGAACGCGTCGCCGAATTGATTTCGGTAGCCGCCCCCGAATTCCGCGAAGACCTCAAAGCCCAGGCAAGAAAACTCGATTACATATAACCAAGGTTAGGCAGAAATTTTTGCCACAGAGACACAGAGACACAGAGGAATACTAGAGAGAGAGGGAGAGGAAGAAGAATGAACGATGGAAAATATTTTAAACAAAAAAATTCATTCTCCCATTCTCCCTTTTCTCTATGCCTCTGTGCCTCTGTGGTTCAATCCTCGTATTCTCCTCCTCTCCTCCCTAGCTTAAATTTTCTTCCTCATTTTCTCTGTGTCTCTGTGCCTCTGTGGTTCAAATTCTCTTCCAATCAATCTCCGTGTCTCTGTGTTCAAATTTCCCATCTTATTTTTCATCTTCTCCGTGTCTCTGTGCCTCTGTGGTTCAGATTTCCTATACATTTTCCTTTAAGGAGTTTTTATGTCCAGGATAAGTATCGTCGGAGCGTACAACACTAAATTCGGCAACCTCGTCAAGAAGAACAAGGAAACGGGCGAGGTCACCGATCTCGTAAGCGTCTACGACCTCATGCTCGAGGCTGGAAGAGGCGCATTGGCAGACGCCGGGATGACCGCCTCGCAGTTGGGAGGCGTATGGGTCGGTTCCTGTGCGCCGGGTCTCTTCGCCAACCAGGAGCATATCGCCGCATTCGCGACCGAGATCGATCCAGAAGGCCTCAGGTTCAAACGGATGATCCGCTGCGAGGACGCCTGCGCCTCCGGCTCGGTCGCTCTGTACGAGGCGATGTACGCCGTCGAATCAGGCCGCGTCGACGCAGCCCTCGTGTTGGGCGTCGAGAAGATGAACCTGCTCGACACCAAGGGCGTTACGCACGCGCTGGCTACCTGTTCCTACTGGCCGGAGGAAGGCGGGCTCGGCATGACTTTCCCCGCCCTTTTCGCCGAGTACGCGAAGGGCTACCGCGACAATTACAAGCTCGGCGACGAGAAACTCTCCAGGATGCTCGCGAGCGCCGCCGCGCTCTGCTACCGCAACGGACTCGAGAATCCATTGGCCCACTTCGGCAAGGGCGGGCCCTCGGACAAGCTCGGCCTCATCACCGCCGAGGCCATCCTTTCGCTGCCGCCGGAAAAGAACCCGATGATAGCGGACCCGCTGCGACTTCATGACTGCTCGCTGGTCACCGACGGAGGCGCCGCGCTGGTAATCGTCGGCCCGAATCATCCCGCGCTGAAAAAAGGCAAAGCCGTCCGCATCGCGGGCATAGGCCAGGCCGCCGAGCGGATAGCCATATCGAAGCGCGTCAACATGTTCGAACTCCAGGCCGCCAAGGAAGCCGCGAGGCAAGCATTCGCCGAGGCAGGCGTCTCGTCCAAGGACATCCAGGTGGCCGAGGTGCACGATTGCTTCACGATCAACCAATTGCTGTGTACCGAAGCATTGGGATTGTCAGCCGACGGCCGGGCCGGTTTCGACTACATGGACGGCCGCTTCGGCCCGGCCGACGGGGTGTCGGTCAACCTGTCCGGAGGCCTCAAGGCCAAGGGCCACC
>CAZKJA010000173.1:0-7929 GCA_964552925.1 uncultured Treponemataceae bacterium | reverse complement strand
TATGGGCGCTACAGGATTTGAACCTGTGACATCCTGGGTGTAAACCAGGCGCTCTGACCAGCTGAGCCAAGCGCCCCGATGCAAGGAGACTAACATGGCATTCGGGGGGTGGTCAATAATGCCGGGAGTTTACGAAAATCCACGGGGTAAAACTCGTGGCGGGGTTTTCCGGAACATGATAGAATGCTGTATGCGATCGGGATTGTTTCGATGAGGCTGGCATGTGCCGGCAACGCGCTGTTCGACATCATCTCGTTTGTCGACACGGACTTTACCTCGAGCGTCGGCGTGCATGGAGGGTCCACGTTGCACGTGAGGCCCGAGGAGCTCGCTCCGATACTTGCCGCTTTGCGGAACAGCTCGGGCGGCGCGGGCGGTGGAGCCGCGAACACTGCGAGAGTGTTCGCGTCGCTTGGTTTCGACGCGGCTTTTGCCGGTTCCATAGGTAAAGATGATACGGGCAAAAAGTACCGGGCCGAGATGATATCTTCCGGTGTAAAAGGTTATTTGCAGGAAAATGAACAAGTTACAGGCATTTTTTGCGCGATGATCGCCCCCGATGGCGAGAGGACTGTTGTGGTTTCTCCGGGAGCGGCGCCTTTGCTCCGCGCATCGGCGATCCCCGGCTCCTTTTACTCACGGAATTCGACCTTGTACCTGGATGGTTTCCTTGCCGCGTCCGAGGACACCGTATTGGAACTGGTACGAAAGGCCGAAGCCTCGGGCATGAAAATCGCGCTTGACGTCGGTGGCGCAAGGCTCGCGGCATCCAAACGCGACTTCTTCAACGGCCTGATCAGGAAGTCGTGCGCATGGACATTCATGAACGAGGACGAGTTCATGGCTCTCGCGGAATCGGGAGTCGACGAGGCGTTGAAACGTTACTCCTCCGATGTACCGGGAGTTGTCATTGTCAAGCGGGCGGAAACCGGGGCTGTATCCGTCAGTGACGGCTCGATTATAGAGAGCCATGTACGCCCGATACAGGCTACGGACCCGACCGGTGCGGGTGATGCGTTTGCCGCCGGATTCCTTGCCGCTGCTTTGTCGGGAGCGCAACTGGCGCGCTGCCTGCGGCTCGGCAATCGGATAGCGGAACACGCGATACAGGTACCCGGAATGTCGATAGACAGCGTCCGGCTCAGGCACGCGGCCGCCGGGATACTATAGTCAAGCCATACTCAACAGTATCCAAAATCCCAAAATACCGACCCGAAATCCTTGCCAAAGGTATCAAAACCTCGATATTTTATAGTAAAACCACAACAAAGGACGGCACGATGCCCGATACGGATATTGTACCTATAGACATGATGCTCCCGAACAAGATTCCAATAATTCCTCTCAACGGCAAGCCGATTTTCCCGGGGATATTCACGCCGCTGATGCTCGGAAGCCAGGATGATATACAGACCGTCGATGACGCCATCCAGTCGGACGGCATGGTGGGGCTTGTGCTAGTCCGCGGAGAAACAGAAAAACCCAAGGCAAGCGACCTGCATAGTGTGGGTACAGTCGCCAAGATCGTCAAGCGGATCAACCTGCCTGACGGTTCCGTGAACATATTCATTTCGACGCTCAAGCGTTTCAAGATAAAGAAAGCCCTCTCCAAGGAACAACCGATCATGGCCGCGGTCGAATACGTTGACGATCAGGGGGAAGGTCCGGACGAGATCAAGGCCCTCACCCGCGCGCTGCTATCCGAGATGAAGCAGGTCTCGGAGAACAACCCCCTGTTCTCCGAGGAGATGCGCCTCAACATGATAAACATAGACCACCCTGGCAAGATAGCCGACTTCATCGCGAGCATCCTCAATATCGACAAGGACGAACAGCAGAAGATCCTCGAGATGTTCGACATCAGGGAGCGTATGGAACGTGTCCTCATGTCTATAAAACGCGAGCAGGAACTCCTCAAGATCCAGAAGCGCATCCAGGGCGAAATCAATGAGAAGGTCGAAAAAAGCCAACGCGATTATTTCCTCCGGGAGGAGCTAAAGGCAATAAAGCAGGAACTCGGCATGCCCGCCGACGCGAAAGGTTCCGACTTCCAGCGCTTCAAGGAAAAAATGGAGTCGTTCGGATTCAAGGGCGAAGTCAAGGAGCTCGTCGACCAGGAACTTGAGAAGTTCAGCCTGATGGATCCTAATTCGAGCGAATTCATCGTGACCCGCAACTGGCTGGAATTGGTAAGCAGCCTGCCGTGGAAAGTCGATACGGGCAAGGACTTCGACATGAAGGCCGCGAGGGAAATACTCGAAAACGACCATTACGGGCTCAAGGACGTGAAAGACCGCATAATAGAATACCTCGCGGTACGCAAGCTCAAGAAGGACGCCAAGGGTTCCATACTCTGCCTTGTCGGCCCGCCGGGCGTCGGCAAGACGAGCGTAGGCAAATCGATTGCCAAGGCGCTCAACAAGGAATTCTTCCGCTTCTCCGTGGGCGGCATGCGCGATGAAGCCGAAATCAAGGGGCACCGCAGGACCTACGTCGGGGCCTTGCCGGGCAAGATCATACAGGGACTCAAGATCACCAAGAGCCGCGATCCGGTATTCATGATAGACGAGATCGACAAGATGGGGACCAGCTTCCAGGGAGACCCCTCGAGCGCCTTGCTCGAGGTGCTCGACCCTGAACAGAATTTTTCGTTCCGCGACCACTACCTGGATCTACCCTTCGACGTATCGAGCGTCTTCTTCATCGTGACAGCCAACACCTTGGACACAATTCCGAGTCCTTTGCGGGACCGCATGGAGATAATCCAGCTGGCGGGCTACGTCGACTCGGAGAAGCTGGAGATAGCGAAGCGCTACCTTATCCCGAAGAGCCTTGAGAAATCCGGCCTCAGGAAGGCAAAAGTAAAATACACGCGGGACGCGCTCGCCGCCATCGCGGAAGGCTATGCCCGCGAGGCGGGAGTCCGCAATTTCGAGAAGCTCCTGGACCGCATACACCGCAAGATAGCCCTGCAGGTAGTCACCGACAGCGACGAAGGCGCCGAACCGAGGAAGTTCGAAGTCGACAAGCCGTCACTCGAAAAGTATCTGGGCAAGCCGCGCTTCGATTTCGACGAGGTAAAACGGGCTACGTTGCCTGGCATGACGGTAGGCTTGGCCTGGACCAACATGGGCGGCGATACCCTCATAATCGAAGCCGTCGAAAATCCGGGCAAGGAAGGCTTCAAGCTGACGGGGCAGATGGGCGCTGTGATGCAGGAGTCCGCAGGCATCGCGTATACCTGGGTGAGACACCACGCGGACAAGGCGTACAACATCAAATCAAAATATTTCGAGGAACGGCAGATACACCTTCATATCCCCGAAGGCGCAACCCCGAAGGACGGCCCGAGCGCCGGGGTAACGATGGCGACAGCCTTGATGTCGCTGGTACTCGGCAAGCAGGTAAAAGACAGGCTTGCTATGACTGGCGAACTTTCGCTGACCGGGCAGGTCCTGCCCATAGGCGGCCTCCGCGAAAAAACCGTCGCCGCCAAGCGCAACAAGATAAAGGAAATCATCATACCCAAGTCAAACGAGAAGGACCTCGAAGAAATACCTGAGCATGTAAAGAAGGGAATTACATTCTACCCTGTCGAGCGGATGGAAGAGGTGCTTAAGATAGCCTTGACTTGATACTTCGACGGGGGTTCATGCTCTATGCATACCACGGCGAATCATCGCGCTACCCATCGGCCGCCCTTCATTACAAGGCCGCAGGTGCCTGAAAGAACCTTTCGCAGGCCCTCCGACATCATCGCCGCGGTGGCCGCGACATCGGATGGTAGGCCAGCTTCGCTGGTTTCGACAGCTCCGCTGGCGAGAACCGTTTCCGCGAGCAGCTTCGCGGCTATGAAGCGTTCTCCCTTCTCGACGGCAAAGCCAAGCGGCTCGTCGAGAAGGCCGACGACCTCCCAGGTCGACTGCTCGGCCTGGCTGTAGCGCCCCGCATCCTTGTCCTGGTCAGAAATGCGGACGGGAAGGTGTTCCGCTATGTAATCGAGCTTCGGGACCAGGCGCTCCAGGTCGAAGATGCAGGTTGCGCAATTGAACAGCACCCTCTCTCCGGCGGCCTCGAGACTGGTAACGGTTTCGAACGGGATCGCCTGACCGATGTCGGCGACAGTCCTCCGCCCATCCTTCGTCGTCACGAGGATGCCGCCCTTCACGTCCACAGGGGTCCGATAGGAGAACTCGAATGCCGCCTCCGCGCCGGAGAGAGCCATCACCGCGAGCTCCGCGGGGTCGGGCACATACGCGATATTGTCGACATTTCCCAGCCAGGCGTAGCGGTATCCGCTGGCCAGCAATTCCCTGTATACGCCGGCGAGAAACCTGAAGCCTTGGCCATGCCCGCCCGGCAACGCTATGGCGCAATTTTCGACCCCGTAGGCACGGTCGAACAAGCTACGGGGCTCGCCCTCGCTCGAATGGCTGAACGCCGCTATGAGCGGTTGATTCGCGGTCCTTGGTTTTGTAGGGTCGGTCCCGGCGGCTGTAATCAACGGGGCTATCCATGGGTGCGACGAATACTCCCCGTACGCCGCCGACAAAGCCGAATCCGTGCCCGCGCTTGTCATCTGGAAAAAGGCAAGCGCCGGTCGAGAGGGCGTGCCGTACAATTCCGAGAAACGCGCGGCACGAAGGAGGGCTGCGCGCATCTTGAGGATCAGGAAACTCTCGCCGGGCGTTCCGTCTGGATTTATATACGCGGGAGTGATCCCCTTGGGCCTTCCCTCGCATAATGGCGCGAGCAACTCGAAGCCCCCGCGAATCGCGGCGAAAACGCCGGGACCGAGCGAGTCGTTCTTCTTCCGGTCGGCGTAACTCGTCGCCGAACCGCCGTTGAGGACCCCCCATGCGGTTCTGTCGTAAAGGCGCTCTCCTATCAGCACCAAGGCAGCCTTGTCCAGATACACGGAATCGCCCTCGATCCTGGCGGATGCGGGCATCGCGATACCGAGCATTTCGAGACGCGAACGGGCTGCGCCGAAGGCGGTGGCATAGGACATAGCCTCGCCGGAAGGCACGATGGACCGGCCATCGACCGGAGGAACGCCGACGGCCTCGACCGCTGGCACACCGTTGAAAGCGCCCGCGTTGAGCCTCTCGAGTATCGACAAAGTCAGTTCGATATCTATGCCCTTGGCGGCCATATCTGCCGCAAGCGTCCGGTTGATGCCGTCCTTTTTCAAGTGCATGCCTGACTGTAAAAGTGTATCGCCGCGTTGGCGGCGCCATAGATCGAAATCGCATAGTCCTTCACGACGAAAACAGGCGTCCTGGCCGCGATCGCCTTGATATGCTCACGGTACGCCTTGCCGAAACTTTCCATGAAACTGCCTGCCTCGGTGAAGAAGCGGAGATTCTTGGCAGCCACCCCCCCCGCCAGGTAGATACCCCCGGTCGGCAGGAATACCGCAGCCGCGTCCGATGCCACCCTCGCATAAAGGCGGACAAACATACGCATCACCCGAACGCACAAAGGATCGCCGGCGGAGGCGGCCTCGGCTATCAACGCGGGCCTCTCATGCTCCGTAGCCCCGAGTATCGAGCGAACCGCAACCGAAGGCTCCCTATCGGATCCGGCCATAAAAATGAAAATATTGCCTATGCCCTGGCCGGATACGCCCGCTTCGGCTCCTACGGCGAAACCATATCGTAAGTCCAGCCATCGTGAGAACTCCCTGGATTCATCGTCGAATACTGGAAGACTCACGTGCCCGCCTTCGGAGGGATACACACGGATTCCCCCGTCGCGCAGAACATACCCGAAACCCAGCCCTGTCCCCGCTCCTATTACCACGACGGGTCCGTCCGCGCTCGGAAGGGCCAGGGTACCGTCGGGCGCCGGCAACTGGACCAATTCGTCTGGATTGTTCCTGTCGAGGAGCAGGATACCCCACGATATCGCGCTGAAATCGTTTATCACGAAGGTCGGCAGGCCGAACACCCGTTCCAGCTCGCCGCCGTCGATGCCCCAGGGAGCGTTTGTAAGCGTTATAGACCGTCCGACAACTGGTCCCGCGCCGCTGACGCATAGAACTTGCGGCTTCGGCGCGCAAGCGGCCTTGGCTTCCGCCATGAACCGGGCAAGCGGCACCATCAGGGAAGGCTCGGACCTGGTTGCATACCTACGTTCGAAACGTTTCTCAAACGCGGAGGCACCGGTTGCGACGATGGCACAACTTGTATTGGTTCCCCCGACGTCGACCGCTAGCACTGTGACGCTGTTTGTATTTCCTGATGGCTGCATACGGAGGATACTAACTCCCGGCGTGCTATTCTGTGAAGTACCAACAAACCATGGCTACCAGGATTTTTTGCCTTGCTTCCTGTTGATGATGATGGCATCGATCGTCCCAAGCACGAGGGAAAGGCCCGCTGCAGTCAAAACGCGTGCCACTTGTTCGTCGTTGGTCGGCGTATACGAATTTTCATTCCTGAACGGCCACGGTGCGAAACTCGAGTCGAAGCCGCTTTTCACGAAGAGGGAGGTGTCGTACGCCAAGCGCGTATAAAACAGGAGAATTGGAAACGCGCCCAGGCTGATGATCTCGAAGCGCCGCACCCCATGCGCCCAGGGAGGGAACTCCTCCTTGGCATACGGTTCGGGGAGGACGCTCACGGGATTCGAAGCGTCGGCCTCGACCGCCGGGGTCGATTGCGGCCAAAGCGCCGTACCGGTCGAGACGAGCAGGACAATAGCGACGATGCGCCATCGAAAGCTCATTAGTAGACTCTCCTGCCAAAAATCCCGGTGCCGATGCGAACCATTGTCGAACCCTCCTCGAGCGCGGTCTCGAAGTCATTGGTCATTCCCATCGACAATATATCGAAACCGGGGAGGGCGAAGAGTTCGGAGGCTCTCTCGAATGCCGCCGAGCAAGCCCTGAAGGAAGCGCGCACCAAGGCCAAGTCATCGCTGTATGGCGCCATCGTCATCACGCCGCGTGGACGAAGGGATCCGAGCCCCGCCGCGCGCTCGATCGCCTTGAACATCGCGTCGGCGTCGGGGAATCCGCTCTTTGATTCCTCGCCCGTATGCAGTTCGAACAGGATGTCGACGACCCTGCCAAGCGAAGCCGCCCTGTGGTCGAGTTCGACCAGGATATCTTCGGAATCGATCGACTGGACGCAATCGAAGAGCATGGCGGCTTTCTTGGCTTTGTTGCCCTGAAGGTGTCCGAGGAGGTGAAGAGAGGCACCCTCCACGCTCCCGGACAGGGAATCGAATTTTGAAGACGCCTCCTGTACCCTGTTCTCCCCGAACAAACGTACTCCGGCCTCCCAAGCGGCCAGCACCGCATCGGCCGGGTTGAACTTGGTCACGGCGAGGAGTTCCGCGGATTCCGGCGTGCGGCCCGAGCGCATGCAAGCTTCAGCCATACGCTCCCGTACCCGGGCGACCGCATCGGCGATCGCCGCCCGATCGACAATTGGTCCTGCCTGCGATGCGCGATAGTCATCATGCTGGGTTTCCATCATGCATCCTTCCCGGTCATTCCATTCGCCCGGGCCCGCAGGACCATCACATCACCCCAGCCCAGCCGTTTCACCGCATGGTCCAATGGCTTTTTAAGGAACACAGGTTTCATCCCCGCAGGCCAACCGCCCCACGTACCGGTATACTCAATCGAAAAGCCTTCGGATACGAGCAATGCCGACAGCGTTCGCACGGAAAACAGGTACAGGTGGTCCCTGATGGCGCTTCTCCACCGCTCCCCGAGCAAGCGGGCCTGGAAACCATCGGAATTCGGCGTCACCAAGTACAGTGTACCGTCTCTACGGAGAGCCTGTCGCACGGCGCGGAGGAAAGAGCGCGGGTCGTTCAGGTGTTCGATCAAATGCGTCGCGAGCGCGACATCATGGGCGCCATCCTGCAATCCGGCAGTCTCGATGGTACCGGTAGCGATGCAAAGACCGAACG
>CAZKJA010000172.1:6192-7958 GCA_964552925.1 uncultured Treponemataceae bacterium | reverse complement strand
GCCCTTGGCTAAAGCCTCCACCTCGGCGAGCGTCGCGAGCGTCGTGTCGCCGGGGTACGTCGTCACGAGCGCGCCGTGGGCCCAGCCGAACCTCAGCGACTCTTCCGGGCTCCTGCCCGACAGCATGCCGTAGATGAGTCCGGCCGCGAAACCGTCCCCGCCGCCGATGCGGTCGAACACGTCGAGCTCCATCGTCGGGGCTACCCAGGACTTGCCGTTCATCCAGAGCACGGCGCTCCACGAGTGCCTGTTTGTCGAGTGGACCTCGCGGAGCGTCGTCGCGATCGTCGATACGTTCGGGAACCTGCGCGTCACTTCATCTATAGTGTGCAGGAAGTTCGCGGGGTCGAGCTTCGAGCCGCCGCCGGTCGCGGGGCCTGACAGCCCTAACCCGAGCTGGAGGTCTTCCTCGTTGCCGACGAGCACGTCGACGTTCTGCACTATGCGCGACAGCACCGCTGGAGCCTTGTCCTGACCCGCGAGTTTCCACAGCTTGGCTCGGTAATTGAGGTCGAAGGAAACGACGGCGCCCGCCTTCTTCGCGGCCTTCATGCCCTCGATGACGAGCTCGGGGGTCGTCGGGGACAGAGCCGAGAAAATGCCGCCCGAGTGGAACCAGCGCGTGCCTTCGCCGAATATGCGCTTCCAGTCGAAGTTGCCTGGGGCCAGCTGGCCGGCGGCCTCGTTGGCGCGGTTGTAGAAGACCACCGGCGGGCGGGGGCCGGCCCCGCGGTCGCTCCAAACGGTCGCTATGTTCGGCCCGCGCACTCCGTCGTGGGCGAATCGCACGTAGATACCCTCGACCCCGGCGGCGCGGACCTCGCGCTCTACCTTCTGGCCGATTGGGTAGTCGACGATGGCGCTCGCTACGGCGGCGCGCTGGCCAAAGCACCGCGCCAGGTTGGCGGCCACGTTGTACTCGCCGCCCGAGACGTGGAGCGCGTAGGTGTCGGCCGCGGCGAAGGGGATGATGCCCGGATCGAGCCGTGTGACGAGTGCGCCGAGCGCGATGAAGTCGCGCTTGCCCGATCCCGCGGGCGGTATGACCAGTTCTGCCATGGTTTCGTTCTCCTGCGTCGACAGCCGCGCGCGGCCGCCGACAAGTGTATTTGACCGACTTCAAAGCCGGCGGCGGGCTATTACCTTTCGCATGTTCTCGAGGTTGCGGTTCCCCTTGTCGCCGAGTTTTTCCATAACGAGCACGTAGAGGCTGTCGACTATCGCGAGCTGGGCTATCCGCGCCGACCAGGCTTCGGATACGTACCTGACGGGCGGGGTTTTCGACAACAGGACCATGTCGGCCTTGCGCGCCAGCGGGCTCTTCTGGTGGCTGGTTACGACGACGATGGTGGCAGAAGAACGCCTGGCCTCGTCGACTATGGCGATCGCGTCGGTGTTCGAACCGGTATGGGAGAAGAGGATGACGAGCGAACCGGGCTTCGCCTGGGAGGCGACCATAAGCTGCATGTGGAAGTCGGAAGGCGCCTCGCAGGGGATGCCAGTACGCACGAGCTTGTGCCAGGCGTCCTGTGCCACCGCGTTCGAGCCGCCGAGACCGAATATCAGTATGCTCGGCGCGGACGCCGCGAGAACCGCGATGCGCTCGAGGAGGGCGGCGTCGAGGGCGGCGAGGGTCGCCTCGAGCGCGGCGATGCTGGTCCTGAACACGATGGCGACCGCGGATTTCTCGTCTATCGCGGCTTCGGGCGATTCATACCAGGTCGTCCGGGGCGCGAGGGTCTCGGTCGCCAGAGCGATCCTGAACT
>CAZKJA010000172.1:0-6182 GCA_964552925.1 uncultured Treponemataceae bacterium | reverse complement strand
ACTGCTGGTAGCCCACGTAGCCAAGCTTGCGGACAAAGCGGAAAAGCGTGGATTCGGAGACGCCAATTTTCTCTGCCAGCTCCTCGATGCTCGGGTTGACCGCGTCACCCGGGTTTTCCAATATGAACGAAGCGACCCGGCGCTCCTTTGCGGACCATGTTTCGAGGCGGGATCGTATGGCATTGAGGCAACCGGATTCATTCACTGCATTGTCCTGGGACAACACTACCATGAAAGAAAAATCCTTTCAAGAAAGAATATTTCTTTTTTCAATAGACAATCGTAGCGCTTAGAACTGGGCGGATATCTCGGCGGCACAACGGCGAAGTTCGGCAACCAGATCATCTCGGATCATCTGATCCCCCTTGTTTTTAAGGAAATACGGTGTCGCCAGGACAGCGGCACACGGATTGGCTCCTATCCGCACGGGAACGGCGACGATAAAGACTCCTGCTGCACACCCGAGTTCCCCAAAGGACAAGCGGCTTTCACGGATCTTCCCCATAGCTTCCGTATCGCGTTCGGTTCCCGCCAAGCGGTACGCAAAAAACATGCGCCCGGACGGTGTTGAGCTTGCGTCGTAGAGCCCCGGTCTGACGGACAGGCGAACATCTTCACCGCCTTCTACCTGGTACACAACATGGAGCTGCTCGTCAACGAAAAGTCCAAGGTGAATCGAGGCGCCAGAGTGGGCTACGTACCTGTGCATCGGCCCCTCGGCTCTGGCAATGATAGCCGATTCAAGCTTGCGATCGGCCAGGCTATAGGCCCTCGCTCCCGGTGCATATGCTCCGGAAGCGGTTTTGATTATGAAACCATCCTTGGCCAAGTACTCAACCATACGTTGAATTTCTGAAACCTTGAAGCCCACCGCCTCGGCGATGCCGCTCATCGTCACGGGTTCGTTGACGGCAAGGATATGTTCAAGGATCAGGAGGCCCTTCTCCAAGGCTGGAGCGACTGCGGTCATTGCGACATCTTACGCATTTGTGCCTCGCGCGTAAAGAAGGCGCCGCTCAACAAGCAGTACTACACCATGCAATGAAGACCAGAATATCGGCGAGCGCCTCTATCCTGGTCTCCTGTGATCAAACCACTATTGAAGGTGAATATACATCGTCGTAGTCGAAATCGCGATCATTGTAACGACGATCGTGTTGAGGAAGGCTCCGGTATACACATTGTTTGTCTTCTCCAGGAATTTCTTGGTAAGCAACGTCGAGGTGAACAGGATTGCCAGCGTGCCGTAGAGCGTTATGCTGTTCAGGTTTACCGTTGGCCATGCCGCGACGCCCGTGATAAACAATTTGCCATACTGGATCACTTGCCATACGAGCAAGCCGCCGAAGTTCATCAAGAAAGCAACTGAATATCCCTTCACGCCCGTTAGGTATTTGCTGTTGGTATTTATCTGAAGCGCAATGCCGTTGATGAAGAAATAAAGGAAGAAGAAGGGCATATATCCCAAGGCCGTCAGCACATGGTGTGTATTGAAAGCCCGCACCGCGAACAGCCAGATCCTGAAATCGGTCTGGAACAACGCATCTACGGTGAAAAGGATAATATAACCAGATGCGGCAATGATGACCGCTGTCACGAAGGACTTCAGTACCGTTTTCCAGCCAACGACGAAGCCGTACTTCCGTATGTCGATATTGGCCGGCTTGTTTATCATATGGTGAACTATCGACAAGATCATGACAACCAGGGCAGTCACGACCACCACCCAATAGATGAGCGCGTTTGTCTGTGGTTCATTGAAGACGGGTGACAGATTGAACAGGCTGCCTGCACCGGCGGTCAGCCCAAAGGTCACAAACGACGCAGAGGCAATAACCAGCAGGCCAAAAATTTTGTCGCTTTTCTGTCGTGCCAAGGCAACGATTGCAGCGATGCCCGCGATCGCTGTGACGATAAGCGAGAGATATTTCAATTGTGCAAGGCCTGCGGGCAGCTTGCCCATCAGCGTCGCGTAGTAGACGGCTGGAAAGGCCGCGCTCACTGCAACAATGACCCAGAATAGTGCTTTTTTCGGTGCCGTCGCCGGGCCGTCAAACTCGAGTACATCCGTCTTTACATCCGTGAACCATGGCCGCTTGACAAGAAGCTGCACCAAGGCGATGAACAGCATGAAGAACCCAATCAGCCCCACAAATTCCGCAGCTTCCTTGAAATACCATATCTGGTTCGTTGAAGCCAAGGCTGTAGGCGGTGCGTGCTTGCCAAAAGCCGTTGCATAGAACTGTATCTGATATCTGGTAGTCAGCGCCGAAAAATGATTCCAGGCATGCATCTGAGCCGGTTCGTAAATAATCCTGTTTCCGCCTTCGGCGGTCGGATAAAAGACATTCGCCTGAGGATTTTCAGGATTGCCCAGGAAGGCCTTGCCATCAGGAGTACTGACATAATCCTTTCTGACCATGGTAACGCCCGGTTTTGCATTGGCGGCGTTGAAGAAGAATTCATCATAACGTGCCGCTATTTTTCCAGCGGTTCTGGCCGCGAGGGCACCGTCCGCTACTGCTTCTTTGACACCGAGATAGCCCGTATACAGGAAATCAGAACCAGCAGTCAGCACCGCGCTGATTTTGCGGACGGCGGGTTTGCCATCCTTGAGGCTCTGTTGGTATTGCTGTTCGTCATAATACGCGGCCATCGTCGACGAGAATCCGCCCATGGAATGACCGCTTACGGCGATGATCCCATTGCCTTTGTCATCCTTGAGCACGAATGGCTGCTTGTACATATATTGGACCGCATCATTCACCGAAGCAGGCCAGTAGCCAAACCAAGCATTGTTGATATCGTTCTTGTTTAAAAAGGAATCGCCATGTTCATATGAGTCCAGTGCTAGAACCACATAGCCTCGCCTTGACATTTCTATCGCCGGGGCATCCTGCATTTCCTTTGCGTTCAGATACCCGTGTGTGGTCACGATGGCCGGCCTGGGACTTGCCGCACTCGCTCCAACGGGCATATAGAGCAATCCATTCAGGATTCCCTTGTCTGTCTTGAACGCAATCTCCTTGGTCGTCACCGAGTAGAACGATGTGTTGAAAAGGTACGCGAAAAGCGTACCCACAATCATGAGCACCAACGATAGTGCCAGCCAGAATTGCGGCTTCTTGCTCGTCTTGTCCATAGCCCCTCCAAATCCGTGATATTATTTATCATATATGATAAATAATATAAGTCAAGAAAATTATTGATACTCAGACTGGCAAGGACTGACTTCCAAAGCCATGCAGACGAGCCTCTCCGCAGTTTGCGATAACCCCTCTTCACCTGCCGTGGAAAGAGCCCCCGCGCCGCCGAGACACAGCTTGTACAAAGCCAGGTCATGAAAAGCGCGCGGGGTTATTTCAGGAGTTCCATGCCTTCGAACTTGCGGTACAGCGACAATTCGGCGAAAACGTCGGCGCAGGTTCCCGGTCCGTCGGCGATCTCGTCCGCTAGCATCCTCCCGAGACCCGGGCCTAACATGAAGCCTTGCCCGCACATGCCCACCGCGAGCAGCATGTTCGAATACTCCCTGGGGTATCCGACAATTGGCAAGCCGTCGGGCGTCATCGGGTACATCCCGCGCCAGGTCCTGCGGACCTTGAGGTTCTTCAGGCGCGGGTACAGCTCGACCATGCGCCGCGAGACAATCGGGAGGAAACTGGATGTGGAGTCGGTGTCCTTGCCCCAGACCTGGGGCTTGGGCGTGATGCAGAAGACGACCTGGCCGGTGTTGGTCTGGTAGAAATAGTAGTTGCCGGATTCCCCGTCCGCCCGGATGTCGACGAGCATCGGCTCCATGAACCTGGCGACCGGCTCGGTGACGCCGCCCTCGTGGCAGTCGGGGTGTACCGGCAGGACCAGGTCGACGAGGCCCCCGATATCGGCGGCGTCGGCCCCGGCCGCGTTGACGACGGTGCCGGCGGCGTATTCGTCCTTGCCGGTGCGCACGGAGACTACCCGGCCGCCGGCGGTCTTGATCGAGAGCACCTGTTCGTCGAAGCGGAACTCGGCGCCGGCCGCCCGCGCGAGGCGGTGGAACGCGGTAGACGTTATCAGCGGCGAGGCGTACCCGTCGCCCGGGCTGAAGGTTCCGCCGCGGAGCCCGTCGGTGTTGATACCTGGGCAGAGTTCGGCTACGAGTTCCGGGCCTATCCAGTCGATGCCGAGCCCGGCATTTTTCTGGATGGTCAGAAGGTCCTTGAAGGCTTTCTCGCGCTGCTCGTCGTACGCGACGAAGAGGTAGCCGCCGGAACGCCACTCGACGCTTATACCGCGCTCCTTCGCGAGGCCCGACACTATGCGTATCGACTCCTGGCAGATGCGTATCTTCGCCGGGTCGGAATGCGTCGCGCGTATGCCGCCGATCGCGGCGCGGTTCTGGCCGCGGCCCCACGAGGGGTTTTTTTCGAGGACGACCGTGGACAGGCCGCGCTCGGCGCAGTACAGCGCGAGCGGAACGCCGACCGAGCCGGCTCCGATGACCACTACGTCGCAGGTTTTCATACGCGTTCTCCATCCGCTGCGCCGGCCAGTTCGCCGAGGGGGGCCTCGAGCATCAACGGCCGCAACGTGCCGGCCGTTACGGTCGCCGGATCGACGCCTGCCTTGCGGAACACCTGCGGCAGCAGCGTCGAACAGGTCTTCGAGCCGCAGGCCCCCATGCCGACGCGGATAGTCTTCAGCTGGTTTACGTCGCACACCTCATTTTCCTGGATGAAGCGTACGATCTCGCCGACGCTGACGCGCTCGCAACGGCAGACTATCGCGTTGTCGGGCAGGTACTCGAATCGCGGCTCGGGAAGCGGCGCGGTGACGCTTCTGTCCTGTATGCGGATGCCTATGATCCGCGCCGCGTCGCGAGCCCGGGCCTTAAGCGTGAGCACCCATGTTCGGTAGCGCTTGTTGTAGACCTTGTGCAGCAATTCGGCGTCCTCGACTACGTTCCCTTCCTGATCGAGCGCGCTCAGGGTCGAACCGATGGCGAAGGACGCGGCGTCGAACTCGAAGGGTACCTTGACTTCCGCCCACCGCGCGTCGAGCCTCCGCACGAGAGACACGGCGAGTCCGGGGCAGGCCGCCACGCAGGCGGAACAGCCCTTGCAGTCCGAGCCCTCGAAGTAGGGCAGGTCGAGAATCGAACCCTTTCGCGGCTTGAGGCGTATCGAATGCGTAGGGCAGACCGTCGTGCAAGGATTGCACGGTATCTCCTCGTCGCAGAAAAATACAGGTTTCCAGCCGGCTGACAATTCGACCTGCCCGCGTTCGATGATATCGCCAGGGCGACTCTTGAGCACCTCGCGCTTGTCGAGCCAACCCGTGTCGATCTCGACATTCCGTCCCATCAGCTTGGCCAGGGACAGAGCCGCTATCCTGCCGCCGAACATCGCGCTCGATGCCTCGGCTATCTCCTCGGCGTCGCCGGCTTTGACCGCGATGAAGCCGAAGTCGACGGCCTGCCGGTACAGCTCGTCGCAGGGAGACAAGCCCGCGGCTACGAGCACAGTGTCGACTTCGAAGGTCCGCGCGGTGTCGAGAAGCGGCCTATACTCCCCGTCCACCTTCGCGATTGTGATGCGCTCGACCTTGCCCTCGCCTTCGACCGAGACCACCGTAGTGGAAAGGTACACCGGTACGCCCATCCTGACGATCTTGTCGGCGTGTACCTTGTAGCCGTTGATCTTCGGCAGTATCTCGCATATGCCCGCGACGCCTATGCCGGCCTGTAGCGCGTGGTACGAGCCTATAAGCCCGACGTTGCCCGAGCCGATGACGAATACCTTTTCCGCCGCCTTGACGAGGTCGCGGTTGACGAGAGTCTGGAACGCGCCGGCTCCGTACACCCCGGGAAGGTCGTTGCCGGGGAACAGAATCGATCGTTCGCGGGCGCCTGCGGCGACGAGCAGCGCCTTGAAGTCGACAAGCAGGTAGCGCTTGTAATCGGCGTAGAGACCCGCTTTGCGGTCCTTGTACACCGCGAGCACCGGGGTGCTGGCGAGCACCCTTATATTGGGGAAGGCGCGGACCTTGGCCTCGAGTATCTTCGCGATGTCGTAGCCTCGGCTGCCGGCGTAGGCATCCTCCTCCGAGCCGAAAAACTTGTGCGTCTGCAGGACCAGCTTGCCGCCGAGTGAGGCTTTATCGTCGGCGATTATGCCGTCGAAACCCCGTTCGGCGAGCTC
>CAZKJA010000171.1:0-7968 GCA_964552925.1 uncultured Treponemataceae bacterium | reverse complement strand
AGCGCCCGGCCCCCGCCGTCGACGGGGATCACCGAAGACCTCTGGGCTGTAAGGCCGATCGCGGCAGGGACGAGCCCATTCCGGGCGGCCATGCTCGCGCACGCGGCTATAGTGACGGCGAGGTGGTGTTTCCAGGTCGTAGAGTCCTGTTCGACGCGGCCGTCGTCCAGATAGTCCGGCGGATTGTCGCGTTGCTCGATGTGGAGGATCCGCCCCGCCTCGTCGAAAAGAACCGAGCGGATACTGCTTGTGCCGATGTCCACGGTGATTATGCAGCGGTTTATCACATCTGGTCTCCCTCACGCTCCTAGCCTTTTTGAATAGTACAATGTAAAATGATTCAGCGCAATGAAAAGATCATATGATCTTTTAAAGCGTTCAAAATATTCGTTATTGTTCAGATTATGTTAAATACTTGAGGTTTGTAGAAAACAATGGTCTTATTGGCCAAAGAAATCGATCAAAATGATCTCTTTTTTCATTTTTTTCTTGCCAGATTTAGAAAAGAGGTGTATAAGACGCTTGTACAGGATCGTATTGATCATTGTGACCGCGAAAAAGTGCGCTTGTTTACGATCCTGAAGAAGCCGTGTCGTTTGACGCGGCGTAGCGAAGTGATCCTGGAGGACTACTATGACCAAGTCAAAAGTGCTGGCTCTCTTGCTCGCAACCCTCGCGGTCTTCTCCGTGGTGGCGCAGGCGAAAACCTACAAGGTCGCCTACATCCCCCAGAGCATCGGCCAGCCGAACACCAACGCCTGGCTCGAGGGCATGATGCGCGAGTTCCGCAAGTATCCAAACGTCAAGGTACAATCGTTCGACGCCCAGCTCAAGGCCGAGCTCCAGGTGTCGTACATGGACGACGTGATCAACCAGAAGTATGATTTCATAGTGCTCCAGGCTATGGACGCCGCAGCGCTTTCCGCTTCGGTGAAAGCGGCCGAGGCAAAGAAGATTCCGGTGATCACCGTCAACCTGGCCACGATCCAGAAGCACACGGCAAGCGTGCAGATGGCCGACATTTCCGCCGGCTACGCGGTCGGCAAGGAGATGGGCAAGCAGCTCGGCGGCAAGGGCAACGTGGTTATCATCCAGTCGCCCCCCGGTGCCATCCTCGGCGTCAACCGCGAGAAGGGCTTCCGCCAGGCGATCGCCGAGTTGTATCCGAACATCAAGATCGTCGGAGCCCAGAGCGCCGAAGGCTGGAAGAAGGAAATCGCCATCACTATCATGAACAGCTTCCTCCAGGCCAACCAGCAACTCGACGGAGTCTTCGCCGTCAACGACAACATGGCCGAAGGCGCCATGATAGCCGCCGAGTCGGCCGGCCGGCTCTCCCAGATAAAAATATGGGGCGCCAACGGCCAGAAGTCAACGCTCGCGCTGATCGAGCAGGGCAAGCTCGCCGGTACCGCGTACAACAACTCGTTCGAACAGGGTACTATGATAGCCAAAATGGCGATGGAGATCATGACAAAGAAGCTCGGCCCGTCGAAGGACAAGGAGACCAAAATAATCCAGATCCCGCCCTTCGCCGCCACCCCGGAAACTGTCAGTCAGATCAAGGCCGAGGATCGCTGGTAGTCTTTTTCAGCTGACCTGGCGGCCGCACCGGTTGGGCTATTCGCCCGGCCGGCCGCGACTGCCATTCGTTCTCACGGAGGTTCAAATGCCCCATCATGTAGTCAGGAGGCTCGTGCTCATCGGCCTCATGGTAGCCGTGGCCGTCCTCATAACGGTCATAAATCCCGTATTCATGACTTCGGGGAACCTCCTTAAACTGCTCCAGGAAGCCGCGCAGGTGGGCATCATCGCCGTAGGCTTTACGTTCGTGATGATTACCGCCGGTATTGACATGTCTATAGGCGGCGTTGTCGCCGTCACCTCGATGGTCTGCATCAACTTCCTTCATTTCACTCAAGTGCCGGTCCCGATACTCGCCGCTATCTCCCTTCTGGTGGGGGCGACAACAGGATTCGTTAACGGTTGGTTCATTACGAGATACAAGTTGCCCGAGTTCATAGTCACCCTGGCGACCCGGAGCATCCTTATGGGCCTGGCCCTGGTGATAGCCGTCAAGGATTCGGCGGGCTTCGTGCAGAACGTGTACATCCAGAACGATTCCTACCTCTGGTTCGGTTCCGAGGGTGTGTTCGGGATATACCGGACGACGTTCGCCTTTTTGCTCCTCGGAGTGGGAGCTCAGGTATTCCTGCGGCACACGAAGACGGGTACGAACATCTACGCGACCGGCGCCAACCCGACGGCCGCGAAGCTCTCGGGCATCGATACCGAACGGACGACGATAGGCGTCTACATATTCTCCGGCGTCTGCGCGTCGATCGCCGCGGTGTTCATCTCCTCGCGGATGATGACAGCGATGCCCGAACTCGGCATCGGTTCCGAGATGGACGTGATAGCCTCGGTCGTCATCGGCGGCACCGCCTTCTCCGGCGGCACCGGCGACGTGTGGGGCACCATGCTCGGCGCGCTCTTCCTGGCGCTTATAAAGAACGGGATCCTCAAGACCGGTATTTCACCGTGGGTCCAGCCGATCGCGATCGGCGGCATAATAGTCGTCACCGTCATAGTCGATGTCTGGCAGAAACGCGCCTCCGACCGGCGCGTGGCCAAGGCGAAGCTCCGCAGGCTCGAAGCCGAAGCCGCGGCTGCAGCCGCCACCGGCCAAGCGGTCTAAGGAGGAAGCCATGTCATCCACGATGCCATCTTCGATGAACGCGAGCGAAACTGGCGGCAGCCTCCTCCTGGAGTGCCGTTCGGTCACCAAGTCGTATTCCGGACACGTCGTCCTCGACGCCGTCGACTTCTCGGTGCGGCCCGGCGAGGTCCACGCCCTCGTCGGCGAGAACGGGGCAGGCAAGTCCACCCTTATCAAGATAGTCACCGGCGCCACGCTCCGCGATTCTGGCGACATGGTCTTCGACGGCGGCGTCGTGCCCATCCAGCACACGCGGCGCGACGCCGAGGAACTGGGCATCGCGGTCATCTACCAGGAGCTCAGCCTGATTCCAGGCATGACCGTCGCGCAGAACATCTTCCTGGGCAAGGAACCCCTGAAAAAGGGTCTTGGACTGATCGACGGCAAAAAGATGAACGCGATGGCTGCCGAACTGATCGCCCGCTACGACTTCCCCCTGAAGCCGACCGACCTCATCGACACCATAAGCATAGCCCAACGCCAGCTCGTCGAGATCCTCAAAGCGCTCTCCGGCAAGGCGAGCATAATGATAATGGACGAGCCTACATCCTCGCTGACGAAGACCGAGGTGGAGCTGCTGTTCCGGATCATAGCGACGCTCAAGGCCGAGGGCATAAGCGTCCTGTACATATCGCACCGGATGGAGGAAGTGTACGCCCTCTCCGACCGGGTGACGGTGCTGCGGGACGGCAAGCTCGTCAAGGTGCTCGAGAAGGAAGAGATAAGCCCGGCCGAGATAATAAGGCTGATGATAGGCCACAAACTCGACGAGACCGCCGTCCAGCACAAGCTGGAACGCAAGGACGGCAAGGTCGTCCTCGAGGTCCGCGGGCTCACCGCGGTCGGAAAGTTCCAGGACTTGAGCTTTGACCTGCACGAGGGCGAGGTGCTCGGTATAGGCGGCCTCGTCGGCTCGGGCCGCACCGAACTCGTCCGGGCCCTCTACGGCATCGATCCCATCGACATGGGTACGATCCGCTACCTCGGCGAAGTCTGGATCCCCTCGGTCCGCGCGTCGATAACGCACGGCGTCGGCTTCATCCCCGAGGAGCGCAGGCTCCAGGGCATACTCGCGACGCAGTCGATCACGCGCAACATCGGACTTGCGAGCCTCGACCGCATCGCCCCCCATGGTTTCGTCAGCGTCAAGGAGGAGGACAAGCGCTCCGCCCGCGGCATCAAGCTGCTCAACGTGCGGCCTCCGAGGCCGGAGCAACTCGTCGGCAACCTTTCCGGAGGCAACCAGCAGAAGGTGGTCCTGGCGAAGTGGCTCGTGCGCGACCTGAAGCTGATATTCATCGACGAGCCGACTGTCGGCATCGACATCGGCGCCAAGGAAGAGATATACGACCACATCAGGAAGCTGGCCGCAAGCGGCGTATCGGTGATCCTGGTCTCCTCGGACCTGCCGGAACTGACGCGGCTTTCCGACCGCGTGATAGTGCTAAGGCAGGGCAAGATGTTCAAGGAGTTCAAGGAATGCGTGCTCACCGGCGAGAAGATTCTCCGCGCCGCCTCGGGCATCCTGGAGGACGACGATGAGTAAGAAAGCGCTCCCCACCGAGGTAAGGCTCTTGCTGGTCCTCGTCCCCCTGATGGTTCTGTTGACAATCGTCTCCCCGAGGTTCCTGACGCTGAACAACCTGTCAAACGTCATCTGGTCGATATGCATCATCGGCATCCTGTCCTCGGGAGCCATATATCCGCGCATTACCGGCGGCATCGACCTGTCGCTCGGCGCGGTCGTCGCGCTGACCGGCATCATCGTCGACATGCTGATGAACAAGTTCGGCATCCACTGGGTACCGGCCATCGTGATCACGATAGTCGTGGGCGCTATCCTGGGCCTCTTCAATGGCTTCATCGTAGCCAAAATCAAGGTTCCCGCCTTCGTGGTGACTATGGCGGCGAAGACCTACCTGTACGGAGTTGCCCTCGTCGTCTCCCAGGGAGCGATGCTCGCGATCCTCGAGCCCAAGCCCTTCATCCAGATAAGCACGGGGCGGTTCCTGGGGCTGCCCAACCCGATCTACATAATGGTCGTCCTCGCCGCGGCAAGCCAGTTCCTGCTGCGGCGCACCGCCTTCGGGCGGCAGGTGATGGCTGTCGGCTCGAACGAAGTCGCCGCCAAGCTGTCGGGCGTCGACCCGGACAGGGTCAGGCTTGTCTCCTACACGCTGTCCGGCGCGACCTCCGCGGTCGGCGGCGTCGTCTTCGCCTCGCTCACCCAGCAGGTGTTCGCCGCCGCGGCCTCGGGCGTCGAGCTCGAGGTGATGACGGCCCTGGTCATCGGGGGCACGAGCGCTGTCGGCGGCAAGGGCTCGGTGGTCGGCGCCATAATCGGCGCCATAATGGTAGCCTTCATAATCAACGGCCTCAACCTGCTCAACATACCGGCGCCATTCCACCCTATCGTGACGGGAGTCGTGATAATAGTCGCGCTCATCTTCAACCAGGGCTCGGTCGACGGTTTCAAGTTCGGCGGGCTGCTCAAGGCCAGGAAGCCGGGACCGCAGGCATGAACGTGATCGTACGGGACGAGCTGAAGCTGGGCATCTACGAGAAGGCCCTGCCCGACGGACTCGACTGGCGCGGCCGCCTCGACGCCGCCGGGCGGCTCGGCTTTGACTTCGTCGAGATGTCGGTCGACGAAACCGACGGGCGCCTCGAGCGCCTGCAGTGGGACAAATCCGAACGCAAGGCCTTCAGGGAGGCTGTCGCCGATTCCGGCATCGGCGTACCGTCGATGTGCCTGAGTGGACACCGGCGCTTCCCCCTCGGCAGCCGCGAAAGCGCGATCCGGCAGCGCGCCGAGCTCATAATGCGCGACGCGATCCGCCTCGCCGTCGACCTCGGCATCCGGACGATACAGCTCGCCGGCTACGACGTGTACTACGAGGAGGGCGGCGAGGACACCCGCGCGATGTTCGTCGAGGGCCTCCGGCGCGGGCTCGAGCTGGCGGCGCGCGAAAACGTGATGCTCGCGATGGAGATCATGGACCACCCTCTGCAGAGCTCCATCACCAAGTTCCTCAAGCTCCGCGAGGACTTGCCTTCGCCGTGGTTCACTGTCTACCCCGATCTGGGGAACCTCTCCGCGTGGGGCAACGACGTCGCGGGCGAACTTGAACTGGGCATAGAAAAAATAGTCGCGCTTCATCTGAAGGACACGCTCGCCGTGACGCCTGAGTTCCCAGGCAAGTTCAAGGAAGTGCCCTTCGGAACGGGTTGCGTCGACTTCGCCGCGGCGTTCCGGGTGCTTGCCCGGCTCCGTTACCGCGGACCTTTCCTGATCGAGATGTGGACCGGGAAGTCCGGCGATCCTTACGCCGAAATCGCGCGCTCCCGGGATTGGCTGCTGGAAAAAATGATGGAGGGCGGCTACCTGGCCGCCACGATACAAGGAGAAAGCAATGGCTAAGATCGATTCGATAACACGCGAATCATGGATACTCTCGACCTTCCCCGAGTGGGGCACCTGGCTCAACGAGGAGATAGCGCGCGAGCATGTCGCTCCCGGCAGCTTCGCGATGTGGTGGCTCGGCTGCACCGGCATCTGGCTAAAGTCGGCAGACGGTACTAACATCTCGGTAGACCTGTGGGTAGGCACCGGCAAGCGGACGATGAAGAACCCGAACATGACCGCGGGCCACCAGATGCAGCGGATGGTCGGCGCGCAGAAGCTCCAGCTCAACTTGCGCAACTCGGTCTTCGTGCTCGATCCGTTCGCTATAGACAACGTGGATGCCGTCGTCGCGACGCACGACCACAACGACCACATCGACGTCAACGTCGCCGCCGCCGTGATGAAGAATTGCCCGGCGACCGTGCCCTTCATTGGCCCGGAAGCCTGCGTCAAGCTCTGGACCTCCTGGGGAGTGCCGGCGGAGCGCTGCGTCACCGTGAAGCCCGGAGACACCGTCAAGGTCAAGGACATCGAAATAGTCGTCCTCGAATCCTTCGACAGGACCGCGCAGATCACCGCTCCGGTCGGCACGCAGCTCAAGGGCAAGATGCCGATGGACATGGACAGGATGGCCGTCAACTACCTGTTCAAGACTTCGGGCGGCAACCTCTACCACTCGGGCGACTCGCACTATTCCAACTACTACGCCAAGCACGGCAACGACCACGAGATCGACGTGGCGCTCGGCTCGTTCGGCGAAAACCCCCGCGGCGTCACGGACAAGATGACAAGCATAGACATACTCCGCATGGCGGAGTGCCTGAACGCCAAGGTCGTCATACCGTTCCACCACGACATCTGGACGAATTTCCAGGCGGACCCCTCCGAGGTGATAGCCCTGTGGAAGCTGCGCAAGGACAGGTTGCGGTATACGTTCAAGCCGTTCAGCTGGCAGGTCGGCGGCAAATTCGTCTACCCGGCCGACAAGGACAGGTTCGAGTACCACCACCCGCGCGGCTTCGACGATGTATTCTCCGGCGAGAACGACCTTCCGTATCCCTCGTTCCTGTAAGCGTAACATAGTGGAGAACCGACGATGACAGTGAAGAAAACAATACTCGCACAGCTCGACAAGTGTTACGCGACCGCGATAATGGAAATAGGTGGAAAAACCCGCCATCTCGTCGCCACCGAGGGCGTCGGTCAATGCATCGCCTGGTCCGACGCCGACCATTCAGCCGAAACCGTGTGGGAAGGCCCAGGCGGCACGATGAACATAGTCCCCATCCCCGGCGTCAAGGACGAGTTCCTGGCCACCCAGGACTTCGTCCCCACCTTCCAGGCCAAGGAATCGAAGATAGCCCGCGTACGGTATGCCGACGGCGCCTGGACGGCCAAGCAGATCATGACGATTCCGTACCTGCACCGCTTCGATGTCTGCCAGATCGGCGGCAAGCGATTTTTCGTCGGCTCGACGCTCTGCCTGTTCAAGGAGAGCAAGGAAGACTGGACCAAGCCGGGCGCCGTCTACGTCGGGGAGCTGCCCGATCCGCCGGACGGACCCTTCCCGATACGCGCCGTTCTCTCCGGCATCACGAAGAACCACGGATTCTGCAAAGGCAGCTGGAAGGGCCGGGCCGCCTACCTTGTATCCGGCGACGAAGGCGTGTTCGCCGTCTACCTCCCGAACGCCGCCGACGGCGCCTGGGAGACCGAGCGCATACTCGATCACCCGGTAAGCGACATCGCAGTCTGCGACATCGACGGGGACGGAACTCTCGAACTCGCCGCCATCGAACCCTTCCACGGTTCAAAAGGTGTCATCTATAAAGAAAAAGCGGGG
>CAZKJA010000170.1:0-7988 GCA_964552925.1 uncultured Treponemataceae bacterium | reverse complement strand
ATGGCATCTCTTGCTCGCCGAGATCATTTCAAGGAAACACGCCCGGGCGCTGTAAGGCGCGGCCTATGCGGCTCGGGCAGTGAGTCGCGACGGATTCGTTGAGTCCGTAATTCCGGTTTTCAAGGGGAGCGTCCATGAAAAAGTTTTTCATGCTTATGGTGGCGACAATCGTTGCACTGGCCTTGCCTGCGGTACTGTTCGCCAATGGCGAGAAAGAAGCCTCGTCCGGCGAACGGGGTACTATCAATATTGGCGTGATAACGTCACTGAGCGGATCGGGCGGTGTCATAGGCATAGGGCAACGCTACGGCGCGGAGCTGGCCATAGAGCATATCAACGCTGCCGGCGGCATCAAGGTGGACGGCCGCATGTATAATCTCGCAAGCGTCATACGTGACGACGAGAGCGCCCCGGATGTGGCACTTCGTCGCATGAGGGAAACAGCTCGCGACCACAAGGTTACCGCCTTCGTTGGTGGCACGCTCGGCAATATCTCCGTCGCCCTCGCCAACGAGTCCAAAAACGCGGATCTCTTCTATATCGCCTCCAACGGCGTTCCCGAGAGTTTCTACGCCAAGGCTTCACGAGCGCCGACCTCGGCTTCCATAGTAGCCGCTGCCGAGTGGGCCGGACGCGGTGCTGCTGCTTATATGATAGACAAGCTCAAGATGAAGCGTATCGCATGCTTCATGCCCGACTATGCCATCGGCCAAGGTACATGGAAGGGGTTCGAGGAAATCGCCAAGCAGCGGCCTGGCGTTCAGTACGAGGTATTCTGGCATCCGGTGGGATCGCCCGACCTTACAGCCCAGCTCATCAGGGCCCGCGAGTACAATCCCGACATACTGTTCATGGGTTCATGGGGTGGGGATGCCATCACGGCTCTCAAGCAGGCCTATGAGATGAAGCTTCGCAGCCAGATGAAGATCATGCACTTCTGGCTTATGAATGCCTTCGCCACCGGCATACCGCCCGAGGCTATAGAAGGCGTATTCGGCCAAATGTTCTGGTATCATGACATGAGCGGATTCGCCGACAAGGCGGTTGTGGCCGCATCCAGCGAATTCAGCGCGGCTTACGTGCGTAAATACGGTAGTCCGCCCGATGGCTACGCAATGACAACCTATTACGCTGTTATCGAGACTGCTCGCGCCATGTCCCTGGCGGGTACGAGTACCGATCCCAAGAAGATGATGGACGCTCTTTATGCCAATCCCAAGTGGCAGGGCGCCAAGGGCAAGGCCACCTGGCGCAGCGACGGGGCGGTAATTTATGACTACGCCACTTGGATCGTCGAAGGCAAGGGCGCCGCACAGAGGACCGCTAAAACCTACGACCAGAAATTTGATTACGCGAAGATCGTCGATGTCTACGATGGAGGCGAGTACGTCCCGCCGCTTTCAAAGCTCGGATACTGAAGTCAGGTTTTACCTGGACGTTTCATGAGACGGAGGAGGAGTCCTCGACTCCTCCTCCGTGTAGTTCCTTATCTTCAAGGGGATAGCATGGCTGTACTGCTCGAGTCCAAGGGCCTGACCAAGAATTTCGGCAAACTCTGCGCCGTCAATCAGGTGGATTATTCAATCGACGAGGGCAGAACCTACGGAATCATAGGTCCGAACGGATCCGGCAAGACTACGTTCTTCAACTTGCTTTCGGGATATTACCAGCCTTCGAGTGGAAGCATACGCTTCGACGGTAACGTAATAACGCGGAGCGCATCCCACGACCGGACCGGAATGGGTATCGCCCGTACCTTCCAGTTGGTCTCGGTATTCGAAACGATGACTGTCTGGGAGAACCTGGTCCTGTCAACCATGCGCTTCAAGCAGGAAGGATTGCCTAAAATTGGACAATTCTTTTTCCGCAAGGCCAATCACGAGGAGACGCTGGTCTCCTGCATGGAAGCCCTCGAAACGGTTGGGATCGAGGCAAAAGCCGACAAACCGACGTCGGTTCTTTCGTACGGAGACAAGCGCCTGCTCGAAATAGCCATCGTGCTATCGTTGCGCCCCCGCCTCTTGCTCCTGGACGAGCCTTTCGCCGGGTTGAGTGACTACGAGATCGGATTCATCATGGACCTGATTCAGTCGCTCAAGGGAAAGTTCACACTGGTCATCATAGAGCACAAGATATCCAAGCTCGTCACGCTCGTAGAGAAGCTCAGCGTGTTGCACAACGGCGCCATCATATGCGCGGACAGTCCGGAGGCGGTACTGGAAAACGTCAACGTGCGCAATGTGTATTGGGGACAGGGAGCCAGCTGTGATTGAGGTACATGGTGTATCGATGGGCTACAACCAGGCTCTTGCCCTGCACAATATTGACTTGTACGTCGAACAAGGGGAACAGGTATTCATTGTGGGTCGGAACGGAGCCGGCAAGACAAGCCTCCTTAAAACCATGTGCGGACTTTATAAACCGCATTCAGGCAGGATCGTTTTCGATGGCCGGGACATAGCAGGTCTTTGTGCCGAGAAAGTCGCTCGGCTCGGGCTACATTTCGTTGCCCAGGACAAAAAAGTCTTTGGCTCGCTCACAGTGAGAAACAATATAGCCCTGGCGGCGCACGCCGCCGGTATGGAGCTGAAGTCAGCGATAAGCAAGGCTGTGGAAATCTACCCAAAGTTGGAAGAGTTCATGGAACTGAAGGCAGGGAACCTGAGTGGCGGACAAAGGGAGATACTCCTTATCGGCCGTGCCATGATAGGCGAGCCCAAGCTGCTCCTCATCGACGAGCCGACCGAAGGTCTCGCCGCCAAGGTTATCGACGATATTTTCCGCATCCTTTCGGGCATCAAGAACAAGACGTCTGCCATCATCGTCGAACAGAACCTCTCGGTGGTGACCAGCTTGGCCGACCGCATCTACGTCATGAAGGAGGGCATGATCATCAAGGAGTTTGACAATAGGAACGCCTCGGTGAAGGCCTCGGACCTGGAAGGTTACCTATGACCCATTCCCAGCTTCCATCGCTCCGTACGCGCCCGGGCCGCGTCCTCATGGAAATCGGAGCATTGCTCGTGGGCTTCCTGCTCCTGCTCGCCGTAACGGGTTTCAAGTACTATTGGATAACCGACTTCATGGTCTTCTGCATCTTGGTGCTCAGCTTCGACTTGCTGTACGGCTACCTTGGGCATCTGTCCTTCGGCCATATCCTCTATTACGGTACCGGCGCTTACGTAGCGGCCGGCTGGATGGTGTACTTCAGCAGCAATCCTGTCATCGCCTTGCTTGTCGGGGTGGCCGTGACAACGCTGCTCGCTACTGCCATCGGCTGGATAGCGGTGCAAACAGAAGGCGCATCCTTCGCTCTCTTGACCATGGCGTTCAACGAACTCGGATACTTTGTAGTGCATACAGCCCTCTCGGCTTTTACCAAGGGCGACGATGGCTTGATTGCCTCGCCAGGTAAAGTGTTCGGTCTTTTGCGCTTCGGTAAAGACCGGGAGGCCTTCCTGATGGTGCTCGTTATCTTCCTTTCAGTGTTCGCCGTGTTGCGCGTCGTCACGCGATCTCCCTATGGCGTGCTCATACGCTCGATCAAAGAGAACGAGACCAGAATCAGGTTCCTCGGCTACGACGCGCAGAAATATAAATGGTTGACCTTCGTCATATCCGCAGCGATCGCGGGACTGGCCGGCGGCCTGTTCGTAATGGTTCAAGGATTTGTCAGCCCCAGGGCAATCAGCACGCTAAGCAATATAGAGGTGATCTTTGCCATACTCATCGGCGGCGCTGGAAACTTGTATGGAGCTGTGGTGGGAGGGGTCATTTTCATGCTCGTCAAGAATTATATACCCGCTGTCATCGCCGCTATGGAGGGCGTGGTAGGCTTCGCATTACCCCAGTGGGAAATGTGGCTGGGCATCATATTGCTCGTTATCGTTTTCAGTTTCCGTAAAGGCGTAACCGGGTTCGTGGCCGACAAGGCCGGCGCCGCGCTCAATAAGATCCGATCAGGGAAGGGAGCGCGGTAGATCATGTTCGAAACGATGCTGTACGGACTGACAATAGGTGCGGTGCTCTACCTTTTCTCCATAGGCTTGTCCCTGACCTTCGGGACTATGCATATAATTAATTTTTCCCATGCCCTGGTGTACACCCTCGGCGTGTATTTCTTCATAGGCTTCAGGGACGCATTGTCATTGGGGTTCCTGCCCTCACTCCTCATAGCCGTGGTGGTGATGCTTCCTATCACTTGGGGCATCGAGCGCTTCGTGATCCGGCGCCTCTACGGAGAGCGACTCGATTACGCCATCATAGCGACCTACGCTTTGTTGCTTATCGGGACCGACGTTATAAAAGTCGCCTGGGGCCCGCTACCCCAGTCGATCAATGTGCCGCTCCAGGCCAGCATACAGATTGCCGGCGTCGGCATCTCGGTATATCGCCTCGTCATAGTGCTCTGCGCCGTTGCCATATTCGCGGGGTTGCATGAATTTTTCAGAAAGACAGTCGTAGGCCAGATCGTGGTTGCGGCCTTGGAGGATGATGATGGCGTGCGTTGCCTCGGTATCGATACGAGCAGGTACTTCAGCATTGTTTTCGTCATAGGAAGCGCTTTGGCCATTGTCGGTGGCATACTCTACGCGCCAATTTCTACTGCCGAGCCGTATATGGGTATGCATATCCTCCTCCTCGCGTTCTCCGTGGTCATCGTGGGCGGCATGGGCAGCTTGACCGGAACCTTCTACGCCTCGTTCGCCCTTGGGATGTTGATGGCTTTGGTAGGTCGGTTCTGGGCTGGAGGCGCCAACGCATCGGTGTTCCTGACTATGGCTCTGGTGATCATCTATCGCCATACCATCCAGCCGAGGCTGCGGGCGCGATGATAGAAGGCATCGACCATGTAGGCGTATTCGTCGCTGACCTGGAGCGTTCGGTGGAGAATTTCTGCCGGTCTTACGGAATCCCGGAGCCCGATGTCGTCGACGTACCAGAGCGGCGCAAGAAGTACGCAGTGATACAGTTCGGCGGCTGCGCGCTTGAATTGCTTGAGGATTACGATCCTGATAGCCCCCTTCACCTTCGGGTCAAAAATGAGGGTAGTTTCATCCACCACTTTGCGTTGCGATCGACAGACATAATCGAAGATGTATCGTCCTTGGAGAAGGCCGGAAGCGCTGTCAGGGTAGGGCTGAGCCCCAGGGTGGGCCTGCGCGGAAAGGCCGTTCAATTTATGAAGGACAAGGCTTTGGCCTTTGATATCGAGATAACCCAGTTGTAATGACAAGGAGACCAACATGAAAGGTATCTGGAAGAAGATCCTCCGCATCGACCTGACGAAAAAGACCCATAGCGTTGAGGATGTACCCGAGCAGGTGTATGAATATTTCCTTGGCGGCGCTGGCTTGGCGGCATATTTCCTTTGGAAGGAGTGCCCTGCCGGCACCAAAGCTTTTGATCCCGAGAACCGTCTGACTTTCGCCACTGGTCCGTTCCAGGGACAGAAGCAGTCCGGCGCTGCCAAATGGTCCGCGGGAACGATCAGCCCGGCTACCGGCATGAATGCGGATTCCGCCTGCACCGCCTCGTTCGGCATGGAACTCAAGATGTGCGGCGTCGACGCTATCGTCGTACAGGGCAAGGCTTCCGTTCCGACGTACTTCGTCGTCGAGGATTCCAGGGTTAGCTTCAAGGATGCCGGTGCTCTCTGGGGCAAGGACGCCTACTTTGCCGAAGACATGATCAAGGCCGCTGAAGGTCCTGCCTTCCAGGTGTTGACCATAGGCCAGGCAGGAGAGAATCTCGTCAAATATGCCAACATCCAGACATCCAAGAAGTCGTTTCTCGGCAGGTGCGGCCTCGGCGCCGTCATGGGTTCCAAGAATCTCAAGGGACTCGCGGTCAAGGGTTCCCGGCAACCCGACGTGTTCGACCAGACGGCCGCGACAGAGCTCAACGTGGCAATAAACAAGAGAATGGTCGCGGTGATGGCAACCAAGCCAGACCACTTCAAGATCAGCGTGCTCGGTACGGCCATGGCCACGGCGCTCTTCGCTCCCCAGGGCAACCTGCCGGTCAAGAACTACAGCCTTTCGGAACTGGATTTTCCGTCGGGCGTCGCCAACATCGGCGGCATGCCCTACGTCGAGAAACTCAACGCCAAGCCCTGGCCATGCAAATACTGCGTGATCCAGTGCCACAACAAGGTCGAGGTAAAAGAAGGCAAGTACGCCTACAGCGGCAAGGGCCCGGAGTACGAAAGCTTCGCGATGATGGGCTTCAATCTTCTCATCGATGACATGCAGGCCATCGCCTACGCGGGTGAGCTATGCAACCTCTACTCCCTTGACACCATCAGCCTTGGGTCCGTCATCGCCTGGGCCATGGAGTCGTACGAGAAGGGCGTGCTGACCAAAGCCGACACCTACGGCTTGGACCTCAAATGGGGTAACGCCGATGCCGTAATCGAGATGATCAAAAAGATAGCGGTCCGTGAACCCGGACTGGCTGACGCCTTGGCGGAGGGCTCCGGGTTTGCCGCGCGCAAGTATGGCAAGAACTCCATAGACTGGGCCGTGCAGATGAAGGGAACCGAGATAGCCGCTCATAACTGGAGAGCACAGTACATCTCTGCCCTCAACTACTGCACCGGCGTCGCCTCCGGCCCCAACCACGAGCGTTCCAATTCCCAGCACATCTGGGTGGGCCACATCCTCCTGCCCGAGTGGGGTATTGACCATGTCGAGAACGCTGAACGTTGGACCTGGGATCGTGCTGCCGAGAGGAACGCCAAGTTCCACGATTACTGCAATGTCATAAATTCGGCGGTCCACTGTAAATTCCAGGATTTCACTTCATACAACCTTACCGACCTGCTCGGTACCATCAATACGGTTACCGGCTTGGGATGGACCCAGACGGATATGCGAAAATGCGGCGAACGGATCACCACGCTGCAGAAGATCCTCAATATCCGATACGGCTGGAAGAAAGCCGACGACTTCTCATATCCGAAGCGTTTCATGGAACCGGTTGACAAAGGGGTTGCCGCCGGCAAGATCCCGGTAGGGCTCGACGATGGCATCCTGGACTATTACCGCGAGCGCCGCTGGGACAAAGAAGGAAAGCCGACAAAGGAACTTCTGGCCGATCTTGGCATGGAAAAGTACGCGCTTTAGGGATTGTGAAGCTCGTGCTGGCGGGCGCGGTGAAAGGATGAACAATGAGTACCGACAAGTATAGCTGGGATTACCGAAATACGTATGAGTGGATGGAAAGGGTCAAGAGAAGCTCGTTCCCGCCAATGATTGTGCAAGTGGCAATAACCGGCGGTTTCCACGGAAAAGAAGCGAATCCGAATCTTCCGGAGACCCCCGAGGAGCAGGCGGACGCCGTCTATGCTGCTTACAAAGCCGGTGCTTCGGTGGTGCACGTACATGCTCGGGACAGGAATAACTGGGCTCAGACGACAAGTTCGCCCGACGATTATTCAAAGGTCAATGGCATGATCCGTGAACGATGCCCGAACATCGTCATCAACAACACAACCGGTGGTGGGCCGACGATGAGCACCGAGGCCAGGATGGCCGGTCTCTATGCCAATCCCAAGCCGGATATGGCCAGCCTCAATCCGGGACCATTCATGCTGCGATTTATCCAGGCTAAACGTCCTGCCCCATTGCCGAATCCAAGGGAAGAGAAGGAAATCGACGTCGCCATGCCCATAACCTACGGCGAGGTCGACCGAATTGCCGATGTAATGCTTGAAAAAGGTATAAAACCCGAGGTTGAACTGTTCCATCACGGGCATTTCCACGTCATAAACGGGCTCATCAAAAGCGGACGCCTCTTGCCACCCTATGCTATCCAGTTCGTAATGGGTTTCCCGACCTCGGTGTATCCAACCCCGCAGAACGTAATCGGTCTCATGAATGAATTGCCCGCGGGTTCAATATTCTTGTTGCCTGGTGTCGGGGCTTTCCAACCATACATGACCGCCATGTCGATGATGCTTGGAGGCCATGTACGGGTTGGGATGG
>CAZKJA010000169.1:4456-8000 GCA_964552925.1 uncultured Treponemataceae bacterium | reverse complement strand
CGATCGGTTCTCCTTGGCTGATAATGTAGACACGCCCGGCACTTTTGGCAACCGATTCAAGGCAATTTATCCCGCCGGTCGAGCCGACGATGTGATATCGTCGCCGGGCAAGCCGTCATTGAACAAGGGCGGGGTTTCAGAGTACATTTCCGCCATGCACGACATCTCGAGAACCCGTAATTTCTGTATAATCGCGCACATAGACCATGGCAAGTCAACGCTTGCCGACCGGTTCATCGAGCGGGCCAGGATAGTGGATGCGCGCAAGCTTCAGGCTCAGATGCTCGACAACATGGACATCGAGCGCGAACGCGGCATCACTATAAAGAGCCAGGCGGTGACCCTGTCATACACGGCGAACGACGGGCTTGAATACACGCTCAACCTGGTGGATACCCCCGGACACGTCGATTTTTCTTACGAGGTTTCCCGAGCGATAAGCTCGTGCGAGGGCGCGGTCCTCTTGGTCGACGCGTCGCAGGGGGTGGAAGCCCAGACCCTCTCGAACATGTACATGGCCCTCGAACACAACCTCGAGATCCTTCCGGTCATAAACAAGATCGATATGCCCGCCGCGAACATCCCGGACGCGCGGCACCAGATTAGCCACGACCTCGGACTCGACGGCGACGAGGCCCTCTGCGTCTCCGGCAAGATGGGCACGGGCATCGATGAACTGTTCGAGGCCATAGTCGCGCGCATCCCCGCGCCATCGGGCACGCCCGAGGCACCGTTGCGCGCCTTGATATTCGACAGCCATTACGACCCGTACCGCGGCGTCGTTGTCCACGTGCGGGTCTTCGATGGCCGCATCCGCAATGGCATGAGGATTCGCCTCATGCACAACGACTCGGAATACGAGGTCGAGGAGACCGGCTACTTCAAGCTGGGCCTTGCGAAAAGCGAAGAGCTGACCGCCGGCGATGTCGGTTACTTCATCGCGGGGATCAAGACAGTCTCCGACGTGCGCGTCGGCGACACCACCACCGGGGCGGACGACCCCGCGGACGCTCCCTTGCCCGGTTTCCGCGTTGTCAAGCCGGTCGTGTACAGCTCTATCTACCCGATGGATACAGCCGATTACGACGAGCTCAAGATCGCGATGGAAAAGCTGAAGCTCAACGACGCTTCGCTCATCTACGACAAGGACAGTTCGGCCGCACTCGGATTCGGCTTTCGATGCGGCTTCCTCGGGATGCTCCACCTCGAGGTGGTCCAGGAACGCCTCGAGCGCGAATACGGGCAGGCCATAATCATGACGGCTCCGAGCGTGCGTTACCGGCTCACGATGGGGAACGGCGGGAATGTCGTAATCATCGACAACCCCGCGGACTATCCCGACCCCTCGAGGATCGAATCCGCCGAGGAACCGTACATCAAGGCCCAGATCATCACCCCGCTCGCGTACATCGGCAACCTTATAACGCTCTGTATAAACAAGCGAGGCGCGCAGACGGGCTTCACTCACCTCGACGAGAAACGCGTCGAGCTCACCTTCGAACTGCCGCTGGCCGAGGTGCTGTTCGACTTCTACGACAAGCTCAAGAGCACGAGCCGCGGTTACGCGAGCTTCGACTACGAAATAATCGATTACCGGCCAACGGACTTGTCGAAGCTCGACATCCTCATAAATTCGAAACCCGTCGACGCGCTCGCGCAACTCGTTTACAAACCATCGGCGCAGGAACGCGGGCGCAAGGTCTGCGAGCGGCTAAAGGATTCCATGGGACGCCAGCAGTTCAAGATCGCCATCCAGGCCGCGATCGGCGGCTCGATCGTCGCCAGGGAGACGGTAAACCCGCTCCGCAAGGACGTCCTCGCCAAGTGTTACGGCGGCGACATCTCCCGCAAGCGCAAGCTCCTCGAGAAGCAGAAGGAAGGCAAGAAGCGCATGAAGATGGTCGGCGACGTGGAGCTTACCCAGGAATCCTTCATGGCAGTCTTGCGCGAGAACGAGGACGACGACAGGCGGAACTGAGCTCTTCAGCTACCCGTCAGTTCCAGCGCGGCTTCGAAACGGCCATGCCAGTACTGGGTTTCGGCCGCGACACGCTTTAGCGCGTCGTGTTCAAGAGCCAGCACCCGCTGGGGGTCGGGGAAATGCGCGTACAGTATATCAGCCTGCGCCAATGCGGCGACGAGCGTACCGGAATCCGCGCCGCCGCGCAGCATCGCCCCGACGGTATCGACACGGAGTGATTCAGAGAGAAGGAAGTCCCGACACAAGCGGCGCCATGTTCCGGGAGTGCCCGGCGTGGCGCTTCCAGGAAGCGATCCGATATCCCGCGGCCTGCGCGCGATTGTACGTATGGAATCGTCTATCGTATCCGGGGCGAGTTTCTCGGCGGGCAAAGCCGCGCACGGACCGGTCCTGAGGTCGTACGCCCCGGTCCCCTGCAATTCGGACTCGGCGAGTCCTGCGTACATCGACAGCGTCGGATCGTCGATCCAGGCTCCGCCATGGGACCGAGCGCCTTCACGGAACGACGCGTTCCAGGCGCCAGGCTTTTTCTCCGTCCGGCTCTCCCGCCCGCGTTCCCTGAGGTCGCCGGGGCTTCCTGTGCAATGCGTCTTGCCCCGCGTGAAGGAGAAGTCCAGCCCCGCCAGAAGGATAGGGCCTCCCATGGCGCGGGCTACATGTATGGCCAATACGCCTACCGACCCCAGGGGCGGCACCGTGGAAATCGGCAGGAGCGCACTCGACAGGCGCGACAGGAACGCGCTTTCGGTCCATTCGCTGCTGACTAGTTCCAGCGTGCCATTGATGGCTCTGAACGTCGACGGATGCGAGGATATATCGATAACATGCCTTGTTGCGGCCCGTCCGAGCGGCAGGTAATCGGCGACGTTGTAGACCTGCGCCTCGAGGCATACGATCGCGTCGGGCAGTATCCCGGCCTGGAACAAGGCCCCGGACGCCGTATCGCACGACAGCACGAAGAGTTCTTTCCGGTTTCGCCGGAGCAACGCGAATGACGCGTCGAGCGAGGGGCCGGCTCCGCATACGACTATTGGCTGGTTACACGGAACCGCGGCGCGCACGTCCTCCCAGCGCATGCTCGCCAGGTTGGCGATGACGTTCCTGGCCCACAGCCGTCCCATGCGGACAAGTGACAAGCGGTTGCGGTACCTTGTCGATATGTCGGAAGTAACCGCGTCCAAGGCCTCGTCGTACGCGCCGGGAGCCAGCGACCTGCCGCCGGAAAGCCTGAGCTCTACCGTGCGCCTGAAGCGCCGGCCTCCAGCGGAAGCCTCCAGCGAGCGGTATGCCGCAAGCGCTTCGCGGGGCGCCGCCAGTGCCACGTTGGGTGGCGGCAAACCGTTCCCGCCGAGATCAACGCACGCTTGCCGCGCCAATTGCGCCAGCGCGGGCTCGGTTTCGAGGCAGAGCAAGGCGCTCGACGGGGGGAGCCTGGCAAGGAGTTCGGCCAGGCCATAGCCCAGGCAGGGAGATGGTACGATATATAGCGTATCGGGGAGCATTGTAGCCGAGACGGCCGCCTCGATCGACGCGGCCATGGGAGCCCTGCTGGAATAGAGCCAG
>CAZKJA010000169.1:0-4446 GCA_964552925.1 uncultured Treponemataceae bacterium | reverse complement strand
GCGGCCATTGAATTTTACAGAAAGCCCCCTGCCCGTATCGACGAACAGGGGGCTTTCAGGATCCATCGTACGTTTGTCAGTTTGACTGGGCGTAGACTTTTGAGAATGCCGCCACAAAATCATCCTTGAGCTTGGGATCCTTGAGAAGCCCTTCGGCAAGCTCGCTGGAGACGTTCTGCTGGATTATTGTCGGGTAGTACATGGCCAACAGACCAGCCTCGTTCGACTTCGAATCGAGTATTTCCTTGACCCTGAACACCAAAGCGTAATCGTTGAGTACGACGGGCTTGGATACTCCCCCGGCCGCGAGCGAGAAGACGCCGGTCAGGAAGCGTTCGTTGTTGTCGGCTCCCCTCAGTTCCACGAAATCGGTCGTGTCGAGCGCGCCGAGCAGCGAGAAGTAACCGACGTCGAGCGCCTTTCCATAGTTGAGCGGGAATGGCTTGGTGGACTTGACCTTGTATCCTGCCTTCGCCGCCGCGGAGACGAAATCGTTCGTCGCTGCTTGCGCGAAAGCATCGGCCTTGGCGACAACCCAATCCTCTATTCGTCCCTTTTCGTTGCGGTTCATGTAATCGGAAACCGAGCGGAGCACATCGGCGGAGGCGAAATCGGGTTCGGCGGGGGCTTCGTCAACCCTGAAAAATATCCAGGATCCAGCCAGGGTTTCGTACACGGCAGAGACTTGTCCCTTTGCCAGGGATATGACCGCGTCAAGATCCGCGTCGTTTTTCAGTTCACCCTTGAGCTGCCAGACGGACTGGGCCCCTATGTCGCCGCCCTTGGAGGCGTACGAGTCCTTGGAGTGGTTCTTCGCCGCCTCCTCGAAGGATAGGGAACCGGATTTCACTTTTTCCAGAACCTGTTCCGTGTCCTTCTTCGAGGAGGTCATCGTCACGCGTGACAGGCGTACGCGGCGGAAGAAGGAAGGATTGGCCTTGGCGAAGGCGAGGCGCTCGGCATCGGGGTAGTCGGCGAAGGCGAAAGCAACGTATTCGATGCTTCGTTGGGACGAGGCGAGGGCCGTCAGGAAATCCGTTTCGGCCTTGCTCGCGATGAATGAAGTCGAGTCGCTTATGTATCGGTTCTTGAGCGCGTTTTCCTTTATTTCTTTCCTCAAGGCGAGTTTGACGGAATTGGAGGCTTCCCTGTACTTTCGTTTTGAAAAAGAGCCGTCTTCGGAAAAAGCGGGATTCTTGACCATCTGGGCGTCGATGTACGATTCGCTTATCTCGATGCCGGCGGATTGCGCCTTGTCGAGCAGGGCGAGGTGGACGGCGGTGTTGTCGAACGCCCGCCTCCATACCTGGTACGCGAAGAATTGGTCGCCAGAGTCCTTGTAGCCCTGGGATTCGAGCTGGGCCTTGATCTGCTGTACCTGCGCCTGGAATATGCCGCCTTGAACGAACGCGATAGGCTTGCCGTTCCATGAACCGAATGTCAAATCCCCGTCGGATGCCATGCTCCCGGTGGCGGGTACGAAAACGAACGCGATTACAGTTATGACAAGGAGGACGATCGTGCCAATATACACGAATTTGTTGGAATGCCGGCGCGGTTCATTCTGCTCTGGCTTGGTTTGCTTTTCTTTGGTGGGTGCCATTAAAACCTTCCTGGAGATGCTACTACTTTAGAAAAAATAGCATGCGGGTGGGGTAGTGTCAATCTAGCCTGGATATCCCACAATGGAATCGGGCTTAGCCCAAGGAGCCCGGAGATATCCGGGCCAGGGCCGTTTCATCGATGGAATCCTTCCAGAAGGCATAAGCGCGCTTGCTGGCATGCTTGATGCTGTACATCGCCTCATCGGCCTTTTTGAGAAGCTCTTCCATCGTGGCGCCATCATCGGGAAATACCGATATCCCTATGGACAAGCCTATCGATCTGGAACCTTCGCCGAGCTGGATGGGCTTGTTGCACATTGACAGGAGTTTGGCCGCGACGCGTTCGATATCGACGATTGCATTGACATTGGTAAGGACGGCGACGAATTCGTCTCCACCTATCCTCGCCACTATATCTGACGCGCGGACATGTGTTCTGAGGCGCTCGGATATCTCTACGAGCGCGCTGTCTCCGGCCGCGTGGCCGAAGCTGTCGTTTATGGGCTTGAAGTCGTCCATGTCCATGAATAGGATGCCGAGTATGCTCCCGGCCCTCCGCGCGGTTTCCAGCGACTTGGAAGCCAGTTCAAATAGCAGGCGCCTGTTTGGAAGCCCCGTCAAGGAGTCATGGTTGGCGAGGTGGCTGATCTTGAGCGTCGCCCGTACAAGCCTGCGCTTCTCGACCGACAACGCCTTGTTCAGGTCTTCAAGCCTGTCATGTATGAGGGCGTTTTCAATCGCGATGGCGATGTAGGGCGCCAAGGCCTCCAACAGGCTAAGGTGTTTGGACGAATAGGCGCGCGGCTTGAAGTTCTGGATTGTCAGGACCCCTATGGACCTGTCCTCGATTGACAATGGCATGCATACGATCGATTGGCTCGGCTTGCCGAAGTAATGGGCAGGTTTTGCCAGGTACTTCGAGTATTCGGTTTTATTGTCGGCAATGAGCACAGGCTTCATGTTATTGAACGCCCATACGGCGAAGCTCCGGTCGGAATCGATGCGTATCTCGCGGTTGCCCTTCCTTACGCCTTCTTCGTAGAAGCGCTTGTATACGAGGTGTTCCCCTGCGCTGTCCGGAAGGGCGATGCCGAACATGTCCATTTCCAGAAAAGGCTTGAGGCAATCGTACAGAGTCTGGATGACGGTGCCGAAATCCAGGCTTGCCGTGATGCGCCTGCCGATTTCCGACATCGATATTACCTGACGGTTGACGTCTTCCAGGGCATCCGCCCTCTCCTTGAGGTCGATGTTCCTGAGACGGTACGAGTCGGCTTCCTTCAATGCCTGTTCGATGCCGGCCTGCGCCTGGAGGCGGTGCAGTTTCCAGACGGTTTCTTCCCGTTGCACCTCGAAGCGGTATCTGGAAAAGCGTTTGTGGTAATCGAGCGCCATCTTGTGGTCGCCAATCGCCTCGAGAGCCTTGGACATCTGCTCGTACACCCTGTACAGCTTCACCTTGTGCTTGGTGGCGAGGCATAGGCTCTCCGCCTCGGCTAGCGTGCCGAGCGCCTCGTCGGCCTTGCCGATGGAAATGAGCAAGGCGCCGCTGACGATGAGGAGGCTCGCCCTCTGGCCGCGGTTGCCGGTCTTGGCTGCGGCTTCCAGGCCTTCCGCCAGCAAGGGAAGCGCGCCTTCGGTGTCGCCCTCGGCCACCATGACCGCGGCCAGGGTTTCGAGGCTGTCGGTCGCGACGATGAGTCCATCCGAGCCGATCGCGAGGTCGTAGGATTTCCTTGTGAATACGGCCGCGAGGCCCGGATTGTCCAGGTCGAGGAACGCCTGGCCGATGATCCTGAGGCAATCCGCGACATTTCCCTTGAGGAAATCCTGGGGCATCCTGTCGTACGCCGGGATGAGGTAATCGAGGGCCTCGTTGGGATTTCCCAATTCGAGGCACAGTTCCCCGAGGCTCGTCATCGCTATCAATTCGCGGTCGAGGATTCCATTCGACTTGGCAAGGTCGCGGCTCCTTGTGTGGTATTCTATCGCCTTGTCGATCCGGGAGATGCTGTGGTTGTAATCGCCGAAAGCGTTGAGGGTTTTGCATATCCCCAACGAGTCTCCAAGCTTGTCGTACAGGCTGTACGCGCCGGCGAACGCGCTGTAAGCCTCGGGGAGCCTGGACAAGTAATAATAGGCCCAGCCTTGGTTGAGCAAGGCGTCAGCCCGGCCCTTTTCGTACCCCAATTCCTCGGCAAGCCCGGATGCCTTCTCCGCGTAGTCAAGCGATGCCTTGGGGTTGCCTTTGGCGGAATCCCAGGATTTCCCGTTCATCGCCTCGATTTCTTCTATGTTTTTTTGCTGCATTTTGTTTGGGAAAAGGCTTTCCGTTACCTCCTACAGTCGATAGCCTTCAACATCGTCATGTTATCACGGCTCCCGATTTTGATATACACTAATATACATGAGTATCGTGACAAAAACAGGGGACGACGGTTTGACCGGACTGTGGTCCGGGGAGCGCGTGCGCAAGGATGATGCCCGGGTGGAGGCGTACGGAACGATAGACGAGCTTGACTCGGTTCTCGGCGAGGCCAAGCATTATCTGAAGCGGCCGGATTGCCGCGCCATAGTCGAGGAGATACAGCGCGACCTCTACCGCATCGCGGGCGAACTTACCACGAGGACGGGCGCGTTTTCCAGTCCGGTACTGGATGGGGATGAACGGCGCATCGAAGCGCACATAGACCGCTACGAGGCCGAAGTGAGCTTGCGCGGCTTCGTGGTGCCTGGTGCGACCTTGCAGTCTGCCAAGCTCGACGTGGCAAGGACCGTGTGCAGGCGGGCCGAGCGGCGGATAGTGAGCGTGGCCCGGGACTCCGATGTCTCTTATCCGTTG
>CAZKJA010000168.1:267-8067 GCA_964552925.1 uncultured Treponemataceae bacterium | reverse complement strand
CCCCTTGCGTCCGTAAGCTCCCCTCGTCGGGCGGCTCGATGGATTGGCGGCCGAAAGTAGCAGGAACACCGCCGGGATTTTGCCCAGCGCGGGAACGCCCGAACGCCATTTCGAGACTTTCATCCTTATAACGCGCTCTCCGGATGTGGAAAGGCCGATGGCGGCGCAGAATACGGTTTCCGGCGAGAGCGCCTTGACGGCGCTTGCCGCCATTGCGTCGTTGCGGTACGGAGTCTCGATGAAGACTTGCGCGGCTCCATCCCGCGAGGAGATGGCCTCCAGTTCCGCGAGCGCCGATTCGCGGGAGGGGGCATCGGGAGGCAGGTAGCCACGGAAGGCCCAACGCTGTCCCCCCATGCCCGAGGCCATGACAGCGAGCAGTATGGAGCTCGGGCCGGGCAGGGGCACCGTCCGTACGCCCTTGGCGTGGGCCAATGCGACGATTTCGGAGCCCGGATCGGCGACGCAGGGACTGCCGGCTTCCGAGAGTATCGCGCCGTCGGCGCCTGCGAGCAAGGGTTCGAGCAAGCCGGCGAATTCCTGTGCCTTCGTATGCTCGTCGAGGATCCCGAATGCCGAGGCATCGAGAGCCTCCTGCTCCATCACCTTGGACAGGAACCGCCTCGCGCTCCTGTGATTCTCCACGATGAAGTACCGCAATCCGGCTACCGTCCTGATGACGCGGGGAGCCAGTTCGTCGCGCGGGTCTGCCTCGGAGATCGGAACCGGCACCAAGTACAGAAGGCCGTTCACTTGGATTCCTCGAGTATGCCGCCGAGGAACGCGCCGATGTACAATCCGTATTTCCGCGACCGGTCCTCGTCGAAGCCGGCTTCAAGCGCTTTCTGGCAGGCCTCGCGAACCGCCTCCTCCGTTTCCTTCGCGCCCAGCGGCAAGCGTTGACCTACGAGCGATAATTCCAGCGCTCTGTCGCGGATTATCCGCGGTCCGGCGGCGACGAGCCGTATTTCCGAAATGGTCCCTTTTTCGAAGCGGGTAACCGCCGCGAACGACGCGGGATGGATTTCTCCCGGCGCCTGATCGCCGAGCCTGCGTATCAGGGCCGTATCCCACGGCTCGGCCGGAACACGAATCCTTGTCAGAATCGTCGCGTTGGGAAAACGCGGCTTGGCGTCTTCACCTATGAGTCCGTGTATGCCCATCCAACGCGATCCCTGTGCGTCCCGGAGCTCGATTGCGGCATCCATGCACACGAGCGCGGTAAAACATGTCATGAACGAGCCTTTCGCCGCCACGTTGCCGCCTAGCGTCGCGAGGTTCCTGACAGTCGCCGTGCCAACGAGCCGTATCGCCTGCCGCAAAGGTTCGAGCGGCAGGCTCGGAGGCAGGGCCAGTATGTCCGCCAGCCTCACAAGGGCGCCGAGTTCGAGGTAACGGTCCGATTTGTTTATGGTGGACAGCTCCTGGATCCCGCCCAAGTCAAGGATGGATAGCTGCTTGTCCCCGCTCATCCTGTCGTCGCCGCCCAGGATCAGGGTCCCTCCGGCCCACGGGATCGCGTCCGGGTGACGCCTTAGCGTCGAGATCGCCTCGACGATCGTCGTAGGCGCGGATACTTCGTCAACGTGCACGGCCGTATTTTCCTGTCATTCCGGAGTCGAGGACCTTGTGCACGGCCCTCAGGGTCGCGGAGGGTGTGGTGCAGCGGCAATATACCGAGGACATAACCTCGAGGATTGTGGTTTCGTCCGGCCTGGAGCGCGAGTCGAGGAGCGATCCTGCGGCCATGTACTTCGCGGCGTCGCAGAAACCGCACAGCTCGACTCCCGAGTCGTCGAACGCCTTCTTGACTATTGTATGGCTGTCGGTGCTCTTGAACCCTTCGTAGGTTATCACCTCCGAACCCCGGACCCTGAACGCGGGTACGAGGCATGAGTTGACAAGCCTTCCGTTCCAGAAGACGACGCATTTGCCGCAAGTCCCGGAACCGCAATCGCTGAACACGCTCGAGATTGAAAAATGATCGCGGAGGATGTCTGAAAGCCGTTCCATGGGGTCCGACTTGATGCTTACATCCTCTCCGTTCAAGATGAAGGCGATGTTCAAGCGATTACTCCTTGCGCGTCAGCCTGGATTCCCAGGGGCAAGGCATCCTGGCGGGCGTCAAGGGCCTGGCCGAGCGCGTTTGCGAAAGCCGGCGGAACGAGGGAGTAGGCAAGCTCGCCGATCCCCAGAGCTTCGGAATCGTCCTCAAGGAATTCCACGTGCACGGGAGGCGCATCCTCGAGCCTGGGCAACTGGTAGCGTCTGAGGTCGTCCAGGGACGCCGGGCCTTCGGACAGGTCGAGGCGTTCCCCCAGGCACATGCCTATCGCCACCGTCGCGTCGTGTTCCAGGGTTCGGACCGCTTCCGAAGGCGACAAGAGCCGTCCTGCCTTGGCGACTATCCAGACGCCACGTATCGCCGGGGCGTTGTCCACCGCGGAAAGGGATAGCTCGACGACTACGCCTGCCCAGGCGGAAGGCTCCAGGGCCGATTCCGGCGCGCCGTTCTTGCCGCTGGCGCGTTGGGCCTTGCGTACCGTGATGGGGAGCGCTTCCCTGAAGCGTTTCGTGCGGAGTCCTTCGCAGGCTGATTCTACCAGCCTTGTTACTATGCTTACTGTACGCGACAAGGTGGCGGGGCCGGTATCGGGAACCTTGTCGGTCTCGGGGGCTTCTATCGAAACCGCCGCGGGCCTCAGGCCCAGAATTGCCGCCGCTGAGCGTTTCCACATCTCGACGGCTCCGGCGGAAACGGGCAGGGTGCTGGTCTTGATTGCGAGTCTCGAATCCTTTGACATCGTGACCTCGACGGCCGGGGCTCCGGAGCCTGTCCTGCCGAAGCCTCCGGCCGGCAACTGCCTGCCAAAGGCCAGCCCGATGCCGTATCCGGGTGAGGCGGAGGGGTCGGCGTTCCTCTTGCGGATGAGTTCGAACGACGAGCGTTTTCTCGGATAGTCACTTGCGGCGAGCAACCGGTCTACGATGCGCTGGTATGGTACGGATTTCTTCCAGTTGCCGCCGAAGGTAACCTCGCCTTTTACCGCGCAGTTCAAGGCGCGCCAATCCGACGGATCCATGTCGAACGCGGCCGCGCAATCCTCTGCGAGGCGCTCGATGGCGAAGGTTGCCGGCGTGGTGCCCAAGCCTGTGAAAGCGCCCATGGGAGGCAAGTTCGTTCGAACGGCCCTCGAGACCACCCTGACGTTGGGGCAGGTGTAGCCACCCGTCGAGGTCATGGCGGTACGGTAGGTCATCTCGTCGGCGAACGGGGCGTAGGCGCCTGTGTTGATTGCAATACTGCTATCGATGGCGGAAAGCCGGCCATCGGCGTCGAGCGCGGCCCTGCAGGCTACCAGCGTCGGTGCGCGCTTGGTCGAAAAAAGAAAATCCTCGCTGCGCGACAACAGGAGGATCGCCGGCTTGGCGCAGAGGACGGCTGCCAGCGCGGCATGGCACGCGAGCAGCGAGGGATACCACAGCTTCCCGTCCAAGTGGGGACCCAGGAGCGTCGAGCGGACTATCACTTCTTCGCGCTTCACGCGCAACGCCTCGGAGACGGCGTTCCTTACATGGAATGGCCATTGCGCTGAAGAGAATACGACGAGCTTGTCGTAGTCGAACGCGGCCGCCGAGCCCTGGGGTTCCGGATAGTAATGATCCTGGGGTCCGAACCTGTACTCGCCTTCGACGACCTTGGCCGCGGATGCGAAGGCGGCTTCGACGTCCCCGCGACAGAACGTGCTGACGGCGGCGAGGCGGCCAGAATCGAACGATTCGAAGGTATAGTCGGGATCTTCCTTTTCCACGCGGACCCTCGCTAGTTCAATCGCCTCGGCAATTCTGTTCTTGTCGGGGCCTGCTATGAGGGCGACGGGTTCGCCTCGGTACGCGACGCGGCCGGAGGCGAGGATCGGCAGCGACGCGCTGCCCAGGTTCAGCATCCTGGAGCCCGGTATGTCGTCCGCGGTTATGCTCAGGTAGCCCCGGGGCAAATGGGGCAGGCTAATCGATGTAATAAGTCCATGCGACGACCGGGACCTCACTGTGCCGACGAAGACGGCGTCTGTCGTCGGGAAATCGGACAGGAGGCGTATGGGCGGTAATCCGGTCTCCCTTCCAGTCTTCATGCCCGACTGTTTCCCACTATCGATATCACCGTGGCCGCTACCCGTTCCGCCGATGCCAGGCCCATGCCTTGCCATACCGGCAGGCTGATCGTCCGTTCGAACATCGAGTACGCGTTGGGGAACGACCCGGGCGTGAGGCTGTAGCGTTGCGCGTAGTATGGCATTGTGTGGAGCGGTATGAAGTGCACGGAACTCCCGACGCCTTTTTCAGCAAGTTTTTCGACGAGCGCGTCCCGCGTGACGCCGCATTTTTCCGGCCTCGTCCGGAGGGAATACAGGTGCCACGCGTGCCCCTCGCCCCGGGGCGGCGCTTCAAGGCAGGGGATGGAAGAGAAGGCGGCATCGTAGACAGCCGCTATTGCCATCCGTTGTTCAAGGAACAAAGCGGCCTTCTTCAGCTGTTCCCTGCCGATGGCGGCCAGGATGTCCGGAAGGTTGCACTTGAAGCCCGCCTCGGTCACGGCATAGTGCCAGGAGGGCTTGGTGGATGTATAACGGTCCCAGGCCGCCCTGTCGAAGCCGTGGGATCGCATGCTGGCGATGCGGGCGGATACCTTCGGGTCCTTCGCAACGACCATTCCGCCTTCGCCCGTCGTTATTGTCTTGGTAGCGTAGAAAGAGTAGACGCCGACATCGCCCAGCGTACCGGCGTATCCTTCCTGAGTGAGCGAGGGAAAGGAATGCGCCGCATCCTCGATGACGGCGCAACCGTACTTGGATCCAAGCGAGCGTATTGCCGCCATGTCGCAGGGAAGCCCGCCGACGTGTACGGCGATGATCGCCCTGCAGTTGCGGGTCGACGCGAGCAGGCGCGCCAGGGCCCCGGGGTCGAGGTTGTATGATCCCGGAGCGACGTCGCAGAAGGCGACTTCGGCCCCGAGATGCCTCGCGACGGCGGCCGTGGATGTAAAAGTGTAGGGGCTCGTCACGACTACGTCCCCGGAACCGATGCCCAAAGCCTCAAGCGCGAGGTGGAGTCCACTCGTCGCCGAATTGACGGCCAGGGCGAGCGGGGCGCCGACGTATTCCGCGAATTCCTTTTCGAAGGCCAATGTCTCGGCGCCGGTCGTCAGCCATCCGGAGCGCATTACCCGGAGTACAGCCTCCTCTTCCTCAGCGCCCAGCGAGGGCCGCGCGAAGGGTATGAAATCAGTACTCTGGTTCATCGGGATTGTCCTCCACCGTAGGTATGTGCTTTCGCAGTGCCGTGCGCAGGGTGCGGCGATTCCGGTAGTCCTCCGGCTTCTCTTTCGATCCGAAGCACGCCGGCTTCAAATCGTCGAGAGCCTGCTCGAGCTTGAATGCCTCGTCGCGGCGGATGAGCCTGTTGATCCGTGAATACGTTGTCTTCTGCAGGGCCTCGTCGCGCGCTACAAGTTTCTCCTCGAGCCGTTCGCCGGCGCGGAGACCGATATATTCTATCTTTATATCCTTGTCGGGAATGAAGCCCGAGAAGCGGATGACCTGCTCGGCCAGGTCGCGGATAAGTATGGGCTCCCCCATATCCAGGAGGTAGGATTCTCCCCCCGCCCCGACGCCGCCTGCCTTGAGCACGAGGGAGCAGGCCTCGGGTATCGTCATGAAGTACCTTCTCGCTTTGGGGTCAGTCACGGTGACGGGACCGCCCTGCGCGATCTGCTGCATGAACAAGGGCAGAATCGAGCCGCGCGAACCGAGGACGTTCCCGAAACGCACCGCCATATAGTGCTCGTCATTGCCCGCCTCGGCTTGGGCGGCCATCACTATGCGTTCCGACAGGTACTTGGAGGCGCCGTAAACGCACAGCGGCTCGACCGCCTTGTCAGTGCTGACGAGCACGAAGCGGCTGACGCCGGCCGAAAGGCAGGCATCGACGAGGTTGAGCGTACCGAAAACGTTGTTCTCTATAGCCGCGACGGTGTTGGCTTCCATCATTGGCACGTGCTTGTACGCCGCGGCGTGGAACACGACGGTAGCCTTGAGCCGCTTCATTATGCTTTCCATATACTGTCGATCTTTGAGCTCGCCGATCACGGGGACTATGGCGGTGGAAACCCCTACGCCGCCGGCCTGCAGCGCCCGGAGTTCGCGGTCGATCTGGTAGATCGAGTTTTCCCCGTGACCGAATAGATACAGCCGTTCCACGCCCGCGGATAAAAGCTGCCTCGCCAGTTCCGAGCCTATCGAACCTCCCGCGCCCGTCACCATGACGCGCTTGCCGGCGAGCCATTCTATGCTCTTCCTTAAGCCGATGGCGACCGGACTCCGGCCGAGCAGGTCCTGCGGGTCTATCTCGCGGGCCTGGACCAGGTGGGCGTCGCCTTCCAATATCTGGGCGACGTCAGGAACTATGCGTATCCTGGAAAATCCGGCTTCCTTCAACAGGAAATAGAGCTCCCTAAGGTGCTCGCGGGAGGCGCTGGGCATCGCGATTATCGCCTCGTCCGCCGGTGTCCGCGCCAGAAGCTTGACAACGTCGCGGATGGGCCCCAGCACCGGTATGCCTTCGATGCGCCTGCCTATCTTGGCGCCGTCGTCGTCGAGGAAGGCTACTATAGTCCCGAGCACGGATTTGCCGTGTATCTCCCTCGCGATAGCCCTGCCGGCGAAACCGGCTCCGAGTATGTATATCCTGGGATTCTCAGGTATTGTTCCCATCGTCGCTGCCGGTTCCTTTCACCGATTTGTCGATAATCTCGAAGCCAAGGTCGACGAGGAAGGAATTCTCGCACATGTCCAGGCGGATCTTGGCCCGGCGCTTGCGCTTGTCAACCCTGACTATCAAGCCTTCGATCCCCTTGAGAGGGCCCTCGACGACGATGATCCTGTCATCCGCGTCGAAGCGTACCTTCGAAATATCGGCCACTTTCCCGAAGGACATGAAATGGGCTATCAGCCTGCGGTCTTTTTCCTTCACGGGCATCGGGTCGGCGCTTGTCGGCAGGGTACGTATGAAATAGTGGGTGGTCCTGAGCGCCCATCGCTGTATCAGGTCCAGCCCCGGGGTCTCTGTCGCGACGAATACATAGCCGGCGAACAGCGGTTTTTCCATTTTTCGGTCTTTGCCGGCCTTGCGCGTCATGATTGTCCGCTTGGGGACTATGACTGTCGAACGCATCCTGGAGTCGGCGCCGATACGATCCGCGAACTCGTTTTCCTTGCCTGTCCATACCTGTACGGCGTAATAATCCATCCCGTTCCGGCCTCTCCTGGTTGTCCGGCTTATCCCCCGGTGACGTGGGCAAGCGCAAGAATGTATTCGAATGGCCAGCCTAGTCAATCATGGAATCGCCAGCTTCTCCTTTCCCGGCCTAAATATGCCGAAGGAATGTACCGATAGCTTATGTGGAAAAGGATGGAAACGATGATTGTCCGGACTCGCATACTATTAGCCTGCTTCCTGGCCGCCGCGATCCGCATCGGTGCCCAGACCGTCGAGGTCGCCCTTGTCCAATCCGTCGGGAAGGTAGGCGAGAGGGCAACGAGGTCCTCGGAATATATAATTGACGGCGCTCTCTCCGCGCTGTTCGATACGGGCAGGATAGGTACCAACGCCAGGCCAGCTGACGGCGGGGCGACCGCGTTCCGCGACTACGTACCCGAAGCCTCGGCCAAGGAAGCGTTCATCGATTACGTGCTCGTGATATTCGCGGAATACCCTTCCGTGGCAGAAGGCCCGGACGCCGCG
>CAZKJA010000168.1:0-257 GCA_964552925.1 uncultured Treponemataceae bacterium | reverse complement strand
TCCGCTACCGTCGTGTCGATACCGTCTGGTGAGGGTCCGGGACGGACAGGAACTACAAAGCGGCGAGGTTCCGGCCGCGGAGCCTCTTTTGCGCGTCGATTCGGAGTTTGACAAGTTGTGCAGGTCGATGGGGGAGTCCATAGCCCTCGCGTGCGACGCGGCGTTACGGAGAATTTCCGCGTCCTGGAGGAATAATGAATACATCCAAGCGTAAAGCGGTTCTCGTCCTAGTCGCGGCGTTCGTGACAGTGTTGGCG
>CAZKJA010000167.1:0-8089 GCA_964552925.1 uncultured Treponemataceae bacterium | reverse complement strand
GAGGTACCTTACATTGTGCCTGCTGCACGCGACGGCGATTCCCAATCCGGCTTTTTCCATCAAACTTTCCAGCTTGGCTGCATCAAAGGGCATGTCCATGGATACTCCAATCTTGAATCAATCTAGTGCTAAACGACAGGTACCAAATAAGTCAATACCAAAATATCGGGAAAATATCTCTTCAAGTCTCCCAAATATGATTATTTGAGCTTGACAAGCCATTCTAATTTCGGCATTCTAGTACCATAATGTCAATTAATAGCATCGTGCACCTTTCAGACGCCGCACTCATCGCGATCCATGCGCTTGCCGGACTCGCCGACTCTCCCGGGCGGCTCGTCCAGAGCAAGGATTTGGCCGCGATCATCGACGCGAGCGAAAACCATGTCGCCAAGGTGATGCAGAGGCTCGTCAAGGCAGGTTTGGTACGGTCCCTCAAGGGACCCAGCGGTGGTTTCGCCCTGGCGAAGAGTGCCGGGGACATCAGCTTCAAGGAAGCGATCGAGGCAGTGGACGGGTCGCTGACCGGAGACTTCTGCCCATTCAGAACTGATCGCTGCCATCCGGGCGATTGCATTTTCGGCCGCGAACTATCGAGGCATGCCGCGGAACTTGTCGCCTATCTGGACAAGCGGACAATAGCCGATATTGCGGATGAAACCGCCGCGCGGACGCCTCCTCCCTATATAGTTTCTACCCGCCCGGTTCTCGCGCCGGGCTAAGCATTTCAAGATAAAAAATTAGTAAGTTTATAAGAAGAATGTGCTATTCCAATATTTAGTATTGAAGTACCTATTTGCCTGTATAAGCAAGCGATAGATTGGAGACAGACAATGGCAACCAGGACAGTGGTCGAAATCGATGAGGAAAAGTGCGACGGCTGCGGGCAATGCGCCAACGGCTGCCATGAAGGCGCGCTACGAATTATAGACGGCAAGGCGCGGCTCGTCGGGGAAAGCCTGTGCGACGGCCTGGGCGCCTGTATCGGGGAATGCCCTCGCGGCGCGCTGACGACGGTGTCCCGCGATGTCGAGGAATACGACGAGCGCCGGGTCATTGAACACATTCTGCCAAAAGGCATGGCGACGATAAACGCGCACCTCGACCACCTGTCGAGCCATGGCCAGGACACTTGGTATATCCAAGCTCTCTCCATCCTCGCCGAAAAAGGCATTACGCTTCCGGTGGCTGGCAAGGCAAGCGACCCCGCATGCGATTGCGGCGCTTCCGCTGCGACCGTCGCCGCTGCCACACCGCGCTTCGAAGGTTACAGGCAGGTACCTTCCGGACAAGCGACGCCGCGCGTCGTCGACAACGGCATGTCCGGAGGCTGCCCCGGCTCCGCCGCGCGGTCCTTCGGTCCCGCCGCCGGCAAAGATGCGGCCATTGTTGATTTACTGGCGATCCGGGCTCCGGCATCCGGTGGTCCAATTGTCGGCGGAGGCATGGCTTCGAGACTCGACCACTGGCCAGTGCAGTTGCACCTCATCAATCCGCGCGCCCCGCACTTCAAGGGAGCCGACATCCTGATAGCGGCCGACTGCACCGCGTTCGCCTGCGGCGCCTTCCACCAGGCTTTGCTCGCGGGTCGCAAGCTCGTCATCGCCTGCCCCAAGCTCGACTCGGGCAAGGAGATCTACATCGACAAGATCCGTGCCCTTGTAGACGACGCGGGCGCCGCTTCGATAACGCTGGCGATCATGGAGGTTCCATGCTGCGGCGGCCTCAAGCGCCTTGTCGACGAAGCAATGGCGGGCGCTTCCCGCGCGGTACCCGTCTCGACGGTCATAGTAGGCATCGAAGGCGGCAGCCTCACGTGGATGTAGTTTGCATGAAAATTTGAACCACAGAGACACAGAGGCACAGAGAAGAAGAGGTATGGGAAAGAAGGTATGAGAGGATCATGGAGAGAGGGAGAATAGAACTTCCCTTGCATAGACCAATTTCGCTTTCCTTCGCATCTTCTCTGTGTCTCTGTGTTAAAAATCGACGTTAAGCCGGATTTTTCCGGCATCAATATAATAGGAGGGACAACATGTTTTGTTACCAGTGCCAGGAAGCGATAGGAAACAAAAGTTGCTCGGCAAAGGCGGGCGCCTGCGGCAAGGAAGCCGCGACAGCCGAGTTGCAGGATCTGTTGATCCACACGCTCAAAGGCCTGGGCGCCTGGGCGGTCGAGGCTGGAGCGCTAGGAATCGAGACGGGCAAGGCCGACGACGCGATAATGGACGGCCTCTTCGCGACAATCACCAACGCCAACTTCGACGGGGAGTATTTTGTACGGTCGATTGGGACTGCGCTCAAGCTGCGCGATTCGCTACGCGATGCGGTCAACCGAGCACGCGGAACGGCAGGCTCGAAGGGCTGCCCCGCTTGCGGAACCGACGAAGGCATCGCCGGCGAGAAACCCGCGCTTCGCTCCGACGCCGCTCTGTGGACAGCCGCCTTGCAGGACTACGCATCCAAGGCCAAGACGGTCGGCGTGCTTGCGACAGCCAACGAGGACGTCCGCTCGCTCAGGGAACTCGTAATTTACGGGCTCAAAGGAATGGCAGCGTACGCCCACCACGCATCGGTGCTGAAAAAGCGCGAAAGCGCGATCCATGCCTTCATGGCCCGGGCGCTAGCATCGACGCTTGACGATTCCATGTCCGCTGACCAACTCACCGCCTTGGTGCTCGAGTGCGGTTCCGTCGGCGTCACCGCGATGGCCCTCCTCGACTCGGCCAACACCGGGGCGTACGGCAAGCCCGAGATCACCAAGGTGAACATAGGCGTACGCAAGAACCCGGGCATCCTCGTTTCGGGCCACGACCTCAAGGACCTTGAAATGCTGCTCGAACAAACCAAGGGTAGCGGCGTCGACGTGTACACCCACAGCGAGATGCTTCCCGCGCATTACTACCCCGCGTTCAAGAAGTACGACAACTTCGCTGGCAATTACGGCAACGCCTGGTGGAAACAGCGCGACGAGTTCGAAAAGTTCAACGGCGTCATTCTGATGACCACGAATTGCATAGTGCCGCCTGCCGATTCCTACAAGGGCAGGCTGTTCACCACCGGCGTCGCGGGCTTCCCCGGCTGCCCGCGCGTCGAAGCCGACGCCGCTGGGCGCAAGGACTTCTCCGCGCTCATCGCCGCGGCTAAAAGCAGGCCAGCCCCCACGGAAATCGAGACCGGCACGATCACCGGCGGCTTTGCCCACGACCAGGTCGCCGCGCTCGCCGGGGATATAGTAGCCGCGATCAAGTCGGGCGCCATCCGCAAGTTCGTCGTGATGGCGGGCTGCGACGGGCGCACCAAGGCTCGAAGCTACTATACGGATTTCGCATTGGCCTTGCCCAAGGATGCCGTCATCCTCACGGCCGGTTGCGCAAAGTACCGCTACAACAAACTGGACCTCGGCGACATCGGCGGGATACCGCGCGTGCTCGACGCGGGCCAGTGCAACGACTCGTACTCGCTCGTCGTCACCGCGCTCCTTTTAAAGGATGCATTCGGTCTTGCCGACGTGAACGACCTGCCGGTCGCTTTCAACATCGCCTGGTACGAGCAGAAGGCGATCATAGTACTGTTGGCACTCCTGTCGCTCGGCTTCAAGAACATACATGTCGGGCCTACCCTTCCCGCGTTCCTGTCGCCGAACGTCGCCAAGGTGCTCGTGGACGCCTTCGGGCTGGCAGGCATCGGCTCCGTGGAAGAAGATATGCAATTGCTGGTAGGCTGAGTCCGGGGTGCGGCATCAACCGGGTTGTGCCGCACTCGAGGAATCCAAAAGTTTCAGGCGCGGAGCATGGCGACCAATTCGGCCAGGATCATCGCCGTCGCACCCCATACGCGCTGACCAGCCAGGCGGTAGTACGGCACGAGCCACTCCCGCCCTTCGCGGGTCATATACTCCTCGCGCACGGCGTCCGGATCGAGCAACTCGTCCAACGATGGCTCGAACAGTTCGGCGACCTCCCAGACCGACGGGCGGTAATCCGGCCGGGTTTCCACGATCCCGACGTAGGGGTAGACGATGAAGCGGCTCGGGGAAATGCGCAGCGGAGTCAGGGCCCTGACAACGCGTACACTCGCCGGATCGACGCCCAGCTCTTCGCTTGTTTCGCGCAACGCGCACGCTTCGAACGTTTCGCCGACTTCCCGCGAGCCGCCGGGCAAGGATACCTGACCCGCGTGCACACCGGTACCGTTGGGCCTGAGCATGAGGGGAAACCGAACCCCGCCGTCCGCTTGGTACAGGAGAATGAGGACGGCGGCCTCTCTCCACTCGCTGTCATCGATATCGGGGAGGACGCCGCGGCGGTACCCGGGGACCATGCCGGTTCGTGCGTGGTCGCCGGGTAGAGGGTGATCGTCTTCCAAAGCGCTCAGGATTCGTGCAAGGTTCATCGACCGCAAGTATGCCGAACAACAGTCCCGCGTCGCAAGCGGAATGCGTTTTCTGGATTACGCCTCAGGCAACTACTTTGATCCGCAAAAAACGATTGAATTTTTATGGATACCTTCTCCTGGATAGTCCGAAGATGCATCCTTAGAAACCGGCTTCATTATGGTTCCGGTGTTTCAGTGTATATTTGTGTATAAATGCTCTCCCATATTGAGTAATCAATTAACAACGCCTGTCGGTTTGAACGACAGGCGCCTATGCTTTGGCTCAAATTCTTACCTCGACCCAAAATAGCATCAAACGCCCAGGTAGGCTTCCTGGACGCGCTTGTCGGCTGCGACAACTTTGGCCGGCCCTGACAGGGTCGTGTAGCCTACCTCGAGGACGTACGCGTAGTCGGCAATTTCCAGCGCTTCGGCGGCATTCTGCTCGACTAGAAGTATCGTGGTGCCGAGTTTGTTGATCTTGACTATCGTGTTGAATATCTCGTCGACGAGCACGGGGGCAAGCCCCATCGAAGGCTCGTCGAGCAAAAGCAACTCGCCGCCGGTGACGATCGCCCTGCCGACGGCCAGCATCTGCTGTTCGCCGCCCGACAGCGTGCCGCCGAGCTGGCCGATGCGCTCCTTGATCCTCGGGAACAGCACGAACACTTCCTCGATACGCCGCTCTATTTCCTTCTTGGCCTTGAGGTTCCAGCCGGCGACCTCGAGGTTCTCGCGGACCGTCAGCGTGGGGAAGATTTTGCGTCCCTCGGGAACATGGGAAATCCCCATCGCCACGAGCTTGTGGGCCTCGATATTGGTGACGTCCTTGCCTTTGAACATTATAGTGCCTTCGGCGACGGGCTCGAGTCCGGAAATGGCCCGCAACGTCGTCGTTTTGCCCGCGCCGTTGGCGCCGATGAGCGTGACGATTTTGCCTACGGGAACCTCGAATGAAATATCCTTGATCGCCTCTATATGGCCGTAGCGGACCTTGAGGTTCTTTACGCTCAGCATGCCGCCCCCTTCTTGCCCAGGTACGCTTCGAGCACCTTGACGTCCTTGACGACCTCTTCGGGCGTGCCTTCCGCTATCGTCGTGCCGAAGTCGATCACCTTGACCTTCTCGCAGATACCGGTGACGACCTTCATGTGGTGCTCGATAAGGAACACCGTCACCTTGAACTCGTCGCGCACTCGGACGATCAGGCTCATCAGGTCGGCGACTTCCTTGGGGTTCATGCCGGCAGCCGGCTCGTCGAGAAGGAGCACCTTGGGATTGGTCGCGAGCGCCCGCGCTATCTCGAGGCGCCGGAGTTCGCCGTACGGCAGGTTCTTGGCCTTCTGGAAGGCGCGATCGCCTAGCTTCATGATCCCGAGCAGGCGCAACGATTCGGCCTTTATCTCCCGTTCTTCCGCCATGAACGCGGAAGTCCGCAGTATCGACGAGAGCAGGGTGGTTCTGGAGCGGTAATGTCTCGCAATCCTTATATTGTCCAACGCGGAAAGATTGGAAAATATGCGGAGGTTCTGGAAGGTCCGTGCGATACCCATGTGGACTATCTTGTAGGGCTTCAGCCCGGTGATGTCCTTGCCCTCCATGAAAACCTTGCCCTCGCTTGGGTTGTAGATACCCGTGATAAGGTTGAAGGTCGTCGTCTTTCCCGAGCCATTCGGTCCGATGAGGCCGTAGATGGCGCCCTCGGGCACGTCGAAACTGAAGTCGGACACGGCCTTGAGGCCGCCAAAATAATGGCTCATGCCCTGGATGGAAAGTATGGCGCTCATTCCTCGTCCTCCGCGATCACGATGAACTTGGCCTCGCGCATGCCCATCAGGCCCTCGGTCCTGAAAAGCATGACGAACACTAGGAGGAGCGCGTAGATGACCATCCGCCACTCTCCGCCGATCGGCAAGCCGGTCGCGTCCGCCGCGGCATCGATTACGATGCGAAGCCCTTCGGACAGGAAGGTCAGCGCGAAGGCAGCGATAACCGAGCCGGTGATCGATCCGACGCCGCCGGTGTACACCATGATCAGCACCATTATCGACCCGACGAACCCGAATTGCGTAGGATGCGCGATCTGGAGCAGGTGGCCGAACATCGCTCCTGCGATACCAGCGAAAAAGGCGCCCATCGCGAACGCCATCACCTTGTATTTCGTCGTATCGATGCCGACCAGCTCCGCGGCAAGCTCATTCTCGCGAATCGACAGCATCGCTCTGCCGTGCGACGATTCCAGAAGGTTACGTATCACAACGAACGTCAGGAACGCGGCGATGTAAATCGCGGTGAAGTTGGAGAACTTGGGGATGCCAAGAAGGCCGCGGGGCCCCCCGACGTAGGCGATATTGTTCAGGATTGTCCGGATGATCTCTCCGAATCCCAATGTGACTATCGCCAGATAGTCGCCCTTGAGCCTGAGCGACGGGAACCCGATGATCACGCCGACAAGGGCGGCGGCGAATCCTCCGACGAAAATGCTCATTAAAAACAGCGTGTAGCCGCCGAACGTTCCAGGCGCGGCCTTGAAAATCAGCGTGGTAATAACGCCGGACGCGTAGGCTCCGACGGCCGCGAAGCCCATGTGCCCCAGCGAAAATTGCCCGGTTATACCGTTGATCAGATTGAGGCTGACCGCGAGTATCACATAGATGAGCGATTGGTTGATGATATGGAGTATGTACCCGTTGAATATTCCCGTGACGCTTAGAATCTGGATGATCACGTAGAATATGAATGCGTAAATGGTAAGTAGTGGTAATCGGCGCTTTTTCATGCCCGCCTCCTAAATCTTGTCGGCTTGTTTCTCGCCGAGAAGGCCACGCGGCCTGACCAACAAGACTACAATGAGTATGGCGAAGGCGATACCCTCGCCGAGCAGCGAGTTGTATGCCGACGCGAACGTCTCGGCAAGGCCCATGATGTACGCGCCAAGCACGGCTCCGGGAATGTTGCCTATGCCGCCGAGGACCGCGGCAATGAACGCCTTGAGGCCGGGCAGGATTCCCATGTACGGGAAGATGCGCGGATACGTCATGCCGTTGAGCAATCCGGCTACGCCCGCGAAGGCTCCGCCGATGGCGAAGGTATACGCGATTATCTTTTCTATATCGATCCCCATCAGCCTGGCGGCGTCTTTGTCTTGCGATACGGCACGCATCGCCTTTCCGATACGGGAGTATTTAACGAACAATGTGAGCCCGGTCATCATCACCGCGGCTATCGCGATATCCAGGATCACGTAGTTTGATATTGTGGCGCCCGCGATCTTGTAGAGGTGCTTGGGCAGGATATCAGGGAAGGCACGGTAGGACGGCCCGATTATCGGGATGGCGGAAAAGAAATACTCGATGAACATCGAGACGCCGATAGCCGTGATGAGAGACGATAATTTCGGTTTATATCGAAGGGGTTTGTAAGCCAGGCGGTTCGTCAGCATCGCCACGGCGGCACCGCCAAGGACGGAGCCCAGCAATACGACAAAAGCAAGCACGCCGGCATTTCGCGCCAGCAGGGAATTGAACACATAGAACAGGCCGTAGGCGATATACGCGCCTATCATGAAGAAATCGCCGTGCGCGAAGTTGATCAAGCGGATGATCCCGTAGACCATCGTGTAACCCAAGGCAATCAGAGCGTAGATGGATCCGACCTGGAGCCCGTTGACAATCTGCTGGACGCTGAAAATGGATCCCATGTCTCCCCCCTA
>CAZKJA010000166.1:0-8102 GCA_964552925.1 uncultured Treponemataceae bacterium | reverse complement strand
CCGCCCCCTGGTCAAGATATGCGGCCTCGCGAGGAGAGGCGACGCCGTCGCGGCCGCCGGCCTCGGCGCCGACATGCTCGGCTTCGTATTCGCCGACAGCCCGCGGGCGGCGGACGCGAACATGGTCCGCGCTCTGAGAACCGAGCTCGGAGCCTATCGCGGGGCAACGGGCTCGACGCCTTTGCTCGTGGGCGTGATCACCGAGCTCGACTCACCGCAGGCGGCCGCCGCGATGGAGCTGGCCCGTTCCGGCGCCCTCGACGCAATCCAGTGGCACGGCGAGCCCACCTCGGACGCCGTAACGGCCCTCGACGAATCGCTGTCCGGGCTGGCGGGCCGCTACTCCGCCGTACGCGCGGGCTGCCAAGCCGACCTGGACGCCATCGACCGCCTGCGCCGATCGGGCGAGGCCCGCGTGCTTGTCGACGCCCGGGTCGACGGCGTCGCGGGGGGAACGGGCGTACCCCTGAGCGAGCCGCTCGCCCGCCAGCTCGCGGCGCGCGGCGGGTTATGGCTCGCGGGAGGACTTGGCGTCGGCACGGTGGGACCTGCCATGAAGGCGTACGCGCCGGAGCTCGTCGACGCGTCGAGCCGGCTGGAATCCGGGAAGGGCAAGAAAGACCTCGGGCTGCTATCGGCCTATTTCAGGGAGATCGAAGACCATGCGCGATAAATTGATGATAGTTCCTCGAACCTTGTGGCCGAGTGTCCCGTGGTACCTTCGATGGTATAGCTAGCAGTCACAATGTACTCCCTGCGGTGTTTAAGAGTGGTCAGCCACAAGGTTCGAGGAACTAGCTAAATAGATGACGGAACCGGTGCTTCCGCAGGCAGCACGACAAGGATTTTAGGGTGTACTGTATAGTTTGCCAATCATGCGAATAGTAGTAGACTGTTGGTAGAGGCAGGGAGGCGCGCATGGGTGAAACCGTGGTTCCAGGAACGAGTCCGCGCAAGAGCGAACAGCCATTCACATACGCTGACTACAGGTCGTGGCCCGAAGGCGAGCGCTGGGAACTCATTGACGGAGCGGCCTACGCGATGAGTCCAGCCCCCAGACGCATCCACCAGAGCCTCACGATTCAATTTGCCAGCCAGTTGGACAACTACTTCTCCGGCAAGCCATGCCGTCCGTATATCGCGCCCGTCGACGTGTTCCTTCCCGAAGGGGATGAGACGCTCGACGACATCGAGCACGTGGTCCAGCCGGACGCGTTCGTCGTGTGCGATAAATCCAAGCTTATCGATGAAGGCATCCTGGGCGCCCCGGACTTCATCATAGAAGTACTCTCCCCCGGCACCGCGATGAAGGACCAGACCGAGAAGCGCAGGCTCTACGAATCGCGCGGCGTCAGGGAGTACTGGATAATCAACCCGGAAACACTCGAGGCCTTCATATACCTGCTCAAGGATAATAAGTACGGGTTGCCGTCGGCCGCGGACCTGCGTCAGCCCACGGCCGTCTGGATCTTCCCCGGGCTCACGCTTAAGGCCAGGCCGGAGGACTTGTAAGCGGCCCAGTCTGGCATTTTTCTATAGATTAGTGAGTGTATGCTTCCTTGATATACCGGCTAATTTCAGTTTAGTAGGACGACTGATTGGTTTTAGCCAAGCGTGCCGTCTTTACGCCAGGAACTTCTGGCAGCCCGCAGCCGTGCTGGCGAAGGTATGAGGCTCGGCTGGCGGCACGGAGTGATAATGGGGAAAATTTGCTTTGTCCAGGATAATTCATTACGTTTTCAAATTAATAATCAATTTTATGTTTTACCTCTAAATATCAAAAATCCGAATTGAGGAAAGACTGATTCGGTTCGGATCGCACCTTCCAGCTACATGAGACAGCGAGAGGGGGACGAGATGCGTTTCAAGTCACTCAGGACTCCGTTGCTACTCCTGACATGCGCGGTGAGCATCGTACCTTTGACCATCGTGGGCCTCAGCATTTTCATCGAAACCGATGCAATGCAACAGGCCGCGGTCGAAGAAAGCATCGCGCTCGCGTATTCCGACCTGGATCATGTCCTGAACGGGGCGATCGCCCTTGTCGAAACCGACCAGGACGAAGCATCGATCCGTAGAACCATAATGGGAATTGTCGTCGGGAAAACCGGGTATGTGTACGTCCTCGATCCGTCGGGTAAATACGTGATTTCCTCCGGCGGGAAGCGCGACGGTGAAAATATCCTGGACACGAAGGACGCCAGCGGCCGCGCCTTCATCAGGGATATCATCGACAAGGGCTTGAAGCTGGAACCGGGCAAAATCGCCGAGGATCGATACCCATGGTTGAATCCTGGCGATAAGATGCCGAGGGAAAAGCTTGTCCGCATCGGATATTCCGCGAAGAGACAATGGATTATCGGCGTCGGATCGTATATCGACGAATTCTACGCCGCGGCGACCCGCATCGCGGAGGCTAGAGTAAGAAGCCTTCTTGTTATGCTGCTTACGGTTGTCGTCTCCCTCGTTCTGGCTATTCTGGCCTCGGTACTTTTCAGCAATTCATTCATCAAGCGGATCAAACTCGCGGGCCGCGCGATGTCGAACCTTGCCATCGGCAACCTCGTGATGGAGGACAAGGTTCGAGATTCGCGGAATCCCGATGAAGTCGGGGTATTGCTCGATTCCGTAAGGTCGACAATCGAAAAACTTGTGGAGGTGGTCACGAATGTCCATTCCACGGCCTCCGAGGTCGTCGACGGAAGCGGGCAAGTCTCCGTTTCCGCGAACCTGCTCAGCGAGGGGAGCTCGAAGCAGGCCGCCTCCGGAGAGGAAGTTTCATCGTCGATGGAAGAGATGGCGTCCACGGTCCGGCAGACCGCCGACAATGCAGAGACCACAGCCCAGATAGCCTTGAAAGCCTCCGATTCCGCCAAGGCTGGAGGCGCGGCAGTTGAAGCCGCGGTACGTTCGATGCGCATGATCGCCGACAAGATAGGCATAATAGAGGAGATCGCGAGGCAGACCAACCTCCTCGCTCTCAATGCCGCCATCGAGGCGGCGAGGGCCGGCGAGAGCGGCAAGGGATTCGCCGTTGTAGCATCCGAAGTACGCAATCTGGCGGAAAAATCCCGTCTCGCTGCGGGGGATATCACGAATCTTTCCTCGGAAAGCGTCAGCACTGCTGAAAAAGCGGGAGTGCTGATCGACGAGATCATACCGAATATCAGGCGAACGGCCGATCTGGTCCAGGAAATAAGCAGCTCCAGCAAGGAGCAAACCGTCGGGGTCGACCAGATAAACACCGCATTGCTGCAACTGGACCAGGTTGTCCAGCAAAACGCCTCGTCATCCGAGGAGCTCGCCTCCATGGCGGAACGATTGACCGGCCAGGCGGAGCGGATGCGTTTTGCGGTTTCGTTCTTCAAGCTGGATGACTCACCGGTCGCCGGACAATGATCCAACCTACCCGGTGATCAGCAATGTGGCATACGCCTTGACCGGGCGCTAACGCGGAGGACCGGCCAAGACGGCGGTAGTAGCCAGCGCTCTCATGGGGACGGTATCAGGTTCTCCAGTCGCTAACGTCGTCACCACGGGGACTTTCACCATCCCGCTAATGAAGAAGGTAGGATTCCCCGCGAAGATCGCCGGAGCCGTCGAGGCGGTCGCCTCTACGGGGGGCATGTTCCTGCCCCCCATGATGGGCGCGGGTGCCATCATAATGGCCGAGTACCTCGATGTACCATATTCCTATGTCGCCAAAGCCGCGTTGATACCGGCAGTTCTGTATTATTTTGCCATCTTCATGGTTACAGACGCCAGGGCCGTGAAAGCCAACCTTAAAGGGCTTCCCAAAGAAAGCCTGCCAAACCTCAAAGAGGCGTTATTCAAGCAAGGCTACCATGGGTTGTCCCTGTTCTTCCTGATCGCGATGATTGTGATCGGCTGGAGTCCGATGAAAGCCGCATTCTGGGCCACGATTCTCGCCATGGGCGTCGGATTGGTTTCGATCAAAAACCCAAAGCTTTGGTTGAAACGGCTCGTCGAGGCGTTCTATGACGGATCCAAGTAGACCGTACCGATAGCCGTTGCATGTGCTGGAGCCGGCATGCCCATAACGGCTGTGTACATCATTCTGACAGCGACTCTGGCCCAACCTCTGATATCGATGGGAGCCGAACTCATCGCGGCGCATATGTTCATATTCATGTTTTCGGTCGTAGCGGGCTTGACCCCTCCGGTGGCCATTACCTCGTACACCGCGGCGGGTATAGCGCAAACCGATCCCAACGAAGTCGCCGTACATGGCTTTTTATATGGACTGCCCGGTTACATCATCCCGTTCGTATCGGCAATTTCACCGGCTCTTCTGATGGTGGGTACTGCTGGAGAAATCATCACTGCAACGCTGACAGCTCTCGTTGGCATTGTGTGCCTGGTCGCCGCCATTGAAGGATACTTCATCTACAGCTGGCCAATACCATGCCGGATGCTTCTTTTTATCACGGCATTCATGTTCATAATGCCTGGACTCGTGACTGACCTTACCGGAGTTGGCATCATTGCGGTGTCTCTCATCATTCGATTGGCATTCAAGGGTAAAACCAAACCGAGAGCGACTGTAGCTTGAGCCTGAAGACGCATCGGCGAGAACCTTACGATTCACGCCGATACGCGAGAGTAGCATGCAAGTCGCCAGTAATTGATTTTCCGTTCGCCGCGACAAACCATATGAGCCATAATACACATGCGTACTCTTCGCATCCGCTACCGTTATATTGCAAGGACAGCTATTTCCCGTCTATAGTGACGCGCGGAGCCATAGCATGAACCTTGAAACAACACGAAATATCGGCATCATGGCGCACATCGACGCGGGCAAGACGACGACGACGGAGCGCATACTCTATTATTCCGGCAAGACCTACAAGCTCGGCGAGGTCGACGACGGCGAAGCCGTCATGGACTGGATGGAGCAGGAGCAGGAACGCGGCATCACGATCCAGAGCGCCGCGACGACGACGTACTGGCGCGAGCACCAGATAAACATCATCGACCCGCCCGGCCACGTCGACTTCACCGCCGAGGTCGAGCGCTCGCTGCGCGTACTCGATGGTGCCATCGGCGTGTTCTGCGCGGTCGGCGGCGTCGAGCCGCAGAGCGAGACGGTGTGGCACCAGGCCGACCGATACAACGTGCCCAGGATCGCGTACGTCAACAAGATGGACCGCCTGGGCGCCGACTTCCATTCGGTGGTCGGGGAAATACGCGAGAAGCTGGCCGCGGTTCCCGTGCCTGTCCAGCTGCCTATCGGCAAGGAAGGGAGCTTCGAAGGCGTGGTCGACCTGGTCACGATGGAGGAACTCCGCTGGGACGCGGGCGAAGGCGGCCAGAACATCGAACGCGTCCCGGTGGGGACAGAGCTGGCGCCGATCGCCGCCGAGTGGCGCGAGCGGATGATAGACGCGCTGTCCTCGAACTCGGACGAAATAACGGACTTGTACCTCGCCGGCGAGGCGATACCCGTCGTATCGATACACAAGGCGCTGCGTGACCAGACGATCGGCCGGAAGATAGTACCCGTTTTCTGCGGGGCTTCCAGGCGCAACGTCGGCGTCCAGCCGCTTCTCGACGCGGTGGTCGACTACCTGCCCTCCCCGACCGACGTGCCGCCAGTCTCCGCGTACAACCCGAAGAAGGAAGAGCACTTCGAGTTGCCCTGCGACCCGAAAGGCAACCCGCTCGGGCTCGTGTTCAAGGTGCAGTACGACCGCGAAGCCGGGCCTCTGTGCTACGTGCGCATGTATTCGGGCGTGGTAAAGACCGCGGGCGTCGTGTACAACATCGGCAAAAAGAAGCGGGAGCGCGTCACCCGCATCCTGCGCATGCACGCGAACAAAAGCGAGCCGATAGAGGAACTGCAGGCAGGCGACATAGCGGTGTTCGTCGGCATGAAGCTGGCGCAAACCGGCGACACTGTAGGCTCGGAAGGCTGGCCCATGCTCCTCGAGCACATGCACTTCCCCGAGCCGGTGATCACCGTCGCCATCGAACCGAAGACCATATCAGACCGCGACAAGCTCAAGGAAACGCTCGAGATACTGTCGAAGGAAGACCCGACCTTCCAGACCGGCGACAACGAGGAGACCGGACAGCTTGTCATACGCGGCATGGGCGAACTGCACCTCGACGTGCTCGTCACGCGCATACTCAGGGAATTCAAGGTGAGCGCCAAGGTGGGCAACCCGCAGGTGTCGTACCGCGAGTCGATCACGAAAAAAGTCGAGCATACCGAGGCCTATTCGCGCAACATGGCGGGCAAGGAAGCGACAGCGGGCGTCACGTTCGTCGTCGAACCGCTGCCGCGCGGCACCGGCAACACCTACGAAAAAGCCGTGCGCAATCCGAGGGTGCCCGACGAACTGTACGAGGCGATCGAGCGCGCCGTCACCAACGCCTTCGGCGGAGGCATCGTGCTCGGCTACCCCTGCGTAGACATCGGCGTCCGCCTTGTCGGTATCGACTACGACGAACTGACCGCCAGCCCCTTCGCCTACGAGGCCTGCGCGTCGATGGCCTTCGACGAAGCATGCCGCAAGGCCGGCCCGGTCCAGCTGGAGCCGGTGATGAAAGTCGATATAATGACCCCGAAGGACTACATGGGCGACGTGATAAGCCTTCTGTCGCAACGCGGCGGCATAGTCCACGGCTCGGACTCGCGCGCGGCCATAGACGTGATCCACGCCGCGGCCCCCCTAGCCGTGATGTTCGGCTTCTCGACCAGCCTCCGCTCCGTCTCGCAGGGGCGGGCCAGCTTTTCGATGGAGTTCTCACACTTCGAGCAAAAACGATAGCTAGTTCTTCGAACCTTGTTGCCGGAAATAAAAACCACCATCAGCGGTAGTCGTACCAAGGGCGGCCCTACTTGGGGTAGTACCCTTTACGGCCAACCACAAGGTTCGAGGAACTAATTACCACTTTAGCATACGCGCATCACAGGTGACGAGGCCGGCGTGGAACAAACCTGCAACGGCGACGATCAGGCGGTCGGCGGACTCGATGGCAGACAGAGCCGCCGGGCTCAATCGGTCCGGGTCGAGGGTATGCCAGAGAAGGGCACAGGTATCGAGTACCAGCATCAGGATTGTTCCCATTCATCGATCGTAGGCGCAGTGAGATCGGCAAGCCACCGAGCCTTCCCTCGTTACGGCCCGAATATGCCATCGACGCCGCCGCGTTTCTTCCAGGAAACGATCGAGGCTACCGGCCGGTTGTGATCGGTGATTATGACTTCCTCGCCCGTCCGCTCCAGCTTCCGGATGGCGAGCACCGACTTCGCCAGGTGCTCGACTACCCTGGGCAGGATCCTGAACGTGTAATCGGCGTGCATGCGCTCGAGGCGCTGGTGGTAATCGCGGCCCCAAGGGCCTATGTTGACTATGGGGCAGGTAAAGCCGGCTGGCAGGCTTTCGAGCCCGAGAGGGCACGCGGTCGAAGCCAGCCGCCTCTGCTCCGGGTCGTCCACCGGATACAGGAAACTCATGTCGGAGATGCCGGGGAAGAATGGCCGCAGCGACAGCCGGCCAAGGCCTTCGGCGGCAGCCCACGCTATCGTCGATCCGATAGCCTCCAGAAAGGCTTTGTCCCTGTCCGGGTCGGGTAATCCGGCGGGGCGGGCCCGACCCCAGCCGCCGGTCCCTCCAGAGCGGCGAGCCTCGCCGTTGCCGCAACAAACACGGCGAAGGCCCCCATCCTGTCGGCGGCGCTTGCGGCATCCGCCTTCAACCGTTCGAACGCCGTGCCATCCGCGAGCCGCGCGGCTGCTTCCAGTTCTGCCCATGGGACGACCCGTGGCGCTCGGTCAGGCGGGAGGAAGGATTTTCCGCACCGGCGTGTATGCGCCTCCGCCCTCGATCGAAGCGTCGCCAGGGCCGCGTCCATCGAAGCGGCCGCCAATCGTGACACTTCGCCGAGCAGCAAACCCGGGTTTCCGACGTTCGTCAGCACGTTCGCCGACACGAACACGGCCTCGGGGGTCGTCACGTCGTAGTGGTCCCTGAGCTCACGGAAATAGAGGATGGTCGGCGGAGCCGGCGTCTCGCCGACTGGCGGTTCCAATGACGGGGCGCCGAAAGCGCCGGCCAGTTTGCCGCCTGGCG